>CBHEUU010000007.1:0-20712 GCA_965990355.1 uncultured Chitinophagaceae bacterium | reverse complement strand
TCACCTTCACACCAGCTTCTTTGATATATTGTTTCATTACGTCTTCGGCCACGTGTGGCTCAAAGATCCATTGCTCAAATTTCCCATAATGTTTCCCGATACGCCGGTACACGTCAAGCGAGAGACCGTTGATCGCATACTTATTTCCAATATCCGTATAACCAAGACCACCGGTGGTAAGGCCTCCCAGGTGAAACCCCGACTCTATCAGTATAACCTTCTTTTTCAATTTGGCAGCTGTATAGGCAGCAATGACGCCTGCTGCATTACCACCGTATATGCAGATATCAGCTTTTATTGGATCAACCTTAACCTTTTGCTCAGGGATAAAGAATATGTTACAAAATGCAAAGAGCATTAACCCGAGATGCTTCATAATCAGGGATAATTTATTTGTATGGATATGTAATGGAGATTAATAACCGGGATTCTGATCCGTAGTAGGATTTAATGCCGTATTGCCATTAAACTCCCGCGGAGGTATCGGCCACAGCAAATGTTTTTCGGCCATATCTAATCCTTCAACCTGCTTGATCACTTCCTGGGCAATACCCAGCCGTTTCAGGTCGAACCAATGTTTACCTTCTCCAACTGTTTCATACCCGCGGTCCAGCACCACACGTCTGGCAAATGCATCAAAACCGGGATAATCAGAGATCTTGATATCGATCAGTGCATCAGGTGTATTCACTGGTTTGCCATAAGCCCTGCGGCGCACCATGTTCAATTTTTCCACAGCATCGGCGGTGGGTGCTCCATTCATACCAGCTTCCGCTTCGGCATAAAACAAAAGCAGATCGGCGTAACGATAAAGCGGATAATCATTATTGCCCTGCTGAATGGTTGCCTGCCTATCACTGAATTTTTTACATAATACGGTAGTTGGCGTAATATTGATATTTGATGCATACCATGTAAAACGGTAACGCAGATCAGCACGGTCCCAGTTTTTCAGGAATGAATTCAATGAATCGCTGTAGATGGTTGCAAAACCTCCCGGAGGAAAATTAGTGGTGCTGGTAGCATGCAGGTAAGCGAGATACTGATACCCCTGCCCTGCTACCTTTGACGAGTATTTGAAGTACAATATTTCTTCTGTTGTATTATTGGCATCGCGGCCAAATATCTTTTCAAAATCATCCGCTACCGAAACATTCACCAATGAATACTTTTTGGATTCGATCACTTCCCAGGCGGCTTTTCTTGCGAGATCATACTTCTTAAGCGTAAGATAAACTTCTGCCAGTACAGTTTTAGCAGTCCATTTCGATGGGGTACCTACCAACCTGGGATTGTCAGGAAGATTATTCTCAGCAAATACCAGGTCCTCCTGGATAAGATTGTAGATCACTTCGGGACTGGTCTTTTTTACGTTGACCGAATCAAGATTATCCTCAGTATGCAAAGGCACACCGGCCCAGTTCCTCACGAGGTGGAAATAATACAGTCCTCTTAAAAATTTGGCCTCAGCGATATAACGCGCCCTTTCCGCATCAGTGATCAGTGTAGCAAGTGGAGCTTTCTGGATTATGATATTGGCATTACGGATCCCTTTATAAAAATTATTCCAGGTATCCGTGATCCGGCCCACATTGGTATTATCCAATCCCTGGTAGCTATTCATCGGTGCAAAGCTTCCCCGGCCATACATGTATTCGGTATTGATCTCATGCTGGATGGTATAGAAACCTCCAAAGGTGGAAAGATAGCGGACGGTTTCATAGATGGCATTTAAACCTGACTCCATTTCAACCGGTGTGTTATAAAAATTCTCTACAGCTATTGATTGAGGTTTTTCATCCAGAAATTTGGAGCAGGAGCTGAGCATAAGTAAGCCGGCTACTGCTATTCCATAAATATTTTTCATATCGAATGATTTAAAAAGTTATCTGTTAAAATCCACAGCGAATGCCGAAAGTGATCGATTTACTATTTGGATATACGGTATAATCCACGCCCTGCACCATCGAATTGGCAGAGCCATAAGCATTCACTTCAGGATCATAACCAGAGTAGTTGGTAAACACAAGGAGGTTCTGACCGCTTACATATATCTGTGCTGATTTCATGAGGGAAACCTTCCAATTCTTCAGCGGCAGGGAATATGCCAGCATAATGTTTTTCAGTTTCAGGTACGATCCGTCTTCCACAAAACGCGTGGAGAAATTGCCATTGATCTTATTGGAAGGTTTGGGATACTTTGCATTGGTCTTCTCTGAAGTCCAGTGATCAGTGTATACTTCCTCGATCTGGTTCAGTCCCCATCCCAGGTCCAGGGTAACAGCTTTATTCAGGTTAAAGAGTTCATTGCCTTGAGATCCCTGTAAGAATAAGGTAAGCTCAAAGTCCTTATATTTTACAACAGAATTCAATCCATAAATAAAATCAGGATTGGGATCTCCAATGATGCTTCTGTCCAAAGCATTAATAGCGCCATCATTGTTCTTATCCTCATATTTGATCAATCCATTATCAGTATAACCGATCTCCTTGTAGCCGTAAAACACATACACAGGTTCTCCTTCACGCAGCAGGTTCACATAGTCGTTGATATTACCGGTAAAGATATTCGTCCCTACAATGTCCTGTCCCTTGTAAAGCTTTTCCACCCTGTTCCGGTTGAAAGCAATATTGCCACCTAAATTCCATTTCCAATCTTTATTATCAATAACGGTTGCATCTATGCCAATCTCCACACCGCGGTTACTTATTTCACCTACATTCTGCAAGGAGGTTTCATATCCAAAAGAAGTAGGCAACTGCACCTTATTCAACAGATCTTTTGTTCTTTTATAATAATAATCCGCCGTGATACGAACCCTGTTGTTCAGCAACCCGGCATCCACACCGATATCTGCCTGGTCGGTTACTTCCCATTGCAGCCTACCCGGATATTCCGCGCGCGGTGCATATCCAATTATCAACGCATCCCCAAAAATGGTATTATAAGGCTGCAGGATATTCAACGATTGATAAGCACTGATGGAAGTGTTACCTGTGCGTCCATAAGAAGCCCTCAATTTGAGATCGGAAACAACAGGAGAGTTCTGCAGGAATTTTTCATTTGAGACCCTCCAGGCAATTGCAGCAGAAGGGAAGTTTGCCCAACGGAAATCTTTGGAATAAGCTGAGTAACCATCCCTGCGGAAGCTCAATGTAAAAAGATAACGGTTGTCGAAACCATAATTGATCCGGCCTACAAAAGAAGACAAGGCCGTTTTTGAATAACTGGAAGTAGGCAAACCAGGCACGCCGGCAGACTGAAGACTGCCGGTGTATACTGAGTTACTCAGGAAGTCAGAAGCACTGCCTGATCCCATAGCAGTGGATTTGTCCAGTTGATTGGCAATACCTCCCACCACATCCAGGCTATGCTTTTCTGCAAAGGTTTTTCGATAGTTAATAATGTTTTCGTTCAGCAGGCTGGTGTACTGGCTTGTACTAACGCTAGCCATGCCGGTAGAGTTAAGCGCATAAGGTTCCCTGTTCCTGAAAACATCGTTGCGGCTATTGCTGTTTAATATATTGCCGGATATCCGTATCTCAAGATCTTTGGATGCTTTGATCCGGAGGTGCAGGTTGCCGACAATATCATCCGCTTTAGTTTTGTTCGAAACTTCGTTTTGAGTAGCAATAGGATTAATAAGGGCATTGGAGATAAAAGAATACACCGTATTAAGCCGTACATAACGGCCATTTGCATCATAAGGACCCACAGTAGGCGGCGCAAACAGCATGCCGCCAAACATATCACTTCCCCTGTTCCCTGTTTGTGAGTTCTGGTGACTGCGGTCGCTGCGTGTATAGATGGCTGTATAGCCCACACTGAATATCCTGCTGATGTCATGGTTCAGGTTCACTCGGAATGAATAGCGGTTGTAATCTGAATTGGGAATAATTCCCTGTTGTGAAAAAACACCTCCCGATAAAAAGAATGAAGTTTTTTCTGATCCTCCGGCTACACTCACATTGCCGCTGTACAAAGGCGCATTCCGCAACATCAGGTCCTGCCAGTCGGTACCTTTCACATTCTTGAAAGAGTCGACCTGTTGCTGTGTGAAATAAGGCGTCATGTTATCATTCTTCGCCTGTTCATTATAAAGCGAAACATATTGGAACGGAGTGAGCAGTTTCATTTTTTTGGTGATGGACTGTGTACTGTATCCCATGTCCACATTTACTTTAGTAGGTTGGTTCTTCCTGCCGGAACGGGTAGTGATCAGTACCACGCCGTTACCCCCTCTTGAACCGTACATTGCAGTGGAAGAAGCATCTTTCAGAATTTCTATCGATTCGATATCGGCATTCTGCAGGTAAGTGGGGCTACTCGGAAATCCATCAATGATATATAACGGCTCATTTCCACCAAGGATGGAATTGGCACCGCGGATACGCACGCTAATGGCGCTGCCGGGCGTACCATTATTTTGCATCACTCTCACGCCGGGAGCGCGGCCGCTTAAAGCCTGTATTACATTCGTTGTAGGGAATGAATTAAGATCAGCAGCTTTTACCTGCGATACAGAACCAGTAAGATCGCCTTTTCTTACTTTGCCATAAGCAATGACCACAACGTCTTCTCCACTTTTCTGATCAGGTCTTAAAGAAATGTCGAGGGCAGTTTTATTTCCAACTGCTATTTCTTGCGGTTCAAAACCCACATAAGACACTACCAGTACCTCACCACTTTGTGCTTCCAATGAAAATCTTCCGTCAGCATCTGTACTGGTTCCCCTGCTTTTACCTTTTACCACGATGGATGCGCCTGAAAGCGGCTGCCCCTGGTCATTAATAACCCGGCCGGTTATAGTTATCGGAGGCAGCATATCGATCTGCGCCAACTGATCGCTGGCCTTCTTCTTTTTTATTACAACGATATTGCCCACGAGTGCATATTCCAGTGGCTGGTCTTTAAAACAGGCCCGCAGCACATTGTCAATGGTGGCATTCGAAAACTGAACACTTACCTTTTTGGCTTTTGATATCAGATCAGAATCAAAGAAGAAAACATAGTTTGTTTGCTTTTCTATTGATTCAAACACCTTGGGCAAAGCCACATTTTTTTCAGACAACGTAATCGTTTGGCTATTGCCCGTGGCACTCACCTGTAAACAGGCAACCAACAGCAGGAAGGCAATTAATTTCATAATAAGCAATGTTTTGGCCATCAGGCCACGCTGTACACGCCGACGGCCCGACAAAGGATTAATTTGCATACATTTGATGTGTTTAGTGTAATAAATGTCTACCCCAACGAATGGTGGCATCAGTACTCCTTTTCGGAGTTTATGGCACTAGACTCTACACCGGAAGTGGCTTCAACACTTCCGGCATTTTTTTAGCGCTCTGCCACTCTTTATATTTAGTTATTGATTACGGTTATTGTTTTACCCTCTACCAGGAACTTTATATCACTTAATTCCAATGCTTTTAATACATCGTTCAGTGGACTGGAGCGGGATATTTTTCCTCCAAACTTTCTATCAGGCACGGTTCCCTTATAAACGACCGATACATCATACCAACGCTCTATTTGCCGCATCAGCCGGTCGAGCCGCTCGCTATTAAACTGGAAATAGCCATTCTTCCATGCCAGCACCTGCTGTACATTCACATCGGAAAGCACATTCATATTCCCATTGCTTTCCTGCAACATCTGCTCACCGGGCTTAAGCCTCACTTGCTGCGCCGGAGTACTTACACTCACAGCGCCCTCCACGAGAGTAACAGCATTGGCTGCTTCATTTTCATAGGCCATAATATTAAAATGAGTGCCGAGCACTTCCACCTTCATGTCATTCACCTGCACGTGGAAAGGTTGCGCGGGATTGTGTGCGATTTCAAAATAGGCTTCTCCCGTAAGGAAAACCTCCCGCGTTTTACCATTAAAAGTGGTAGGATAGCGCAAGGTACTCTCTGCATTCATCCACACTTTACTTCCGTCTGGCAATGTAAGCTGGTATTTTCCTCCACGCGGAGTTACAATTGTATTGAACACACTGGCTGCTGCTTGTTTGTTATCTGTTTCATAAGCCAATTCACCATCAGCCAGCTTTACCACTTTTGCTCCGCCTTGTTTGGTCAGCATACCATTTTCAGCATCGTTCAAAGCGATAACAGAACCATCAGACAACATCAGCATCGCTTTATTGCCACCAGGTACAATCTCATCATTGACCATCTTATCTTGTTGCCGTACAACAGGCTGTGAAGTTTTTTTGCCCGTCCACTGATAGATACCCAGTCCTGCGGCCAGCACTATTATTGCAGCAGCCGCATATTTCCACCACTGACGGCGGGATGTAATGGAGATAACGGGAACAGATGCGTTCTCTTTTTCGCTTTGAAGTCTTGCCCATACTTCTTTAAATGCATCCCGGGAAGAATATTCAGCAGGAATGATCTCCTGCTTTTGTTCATAAACGGAGTTGAGCAACTCCATAAGCAATTCCTGGTTATGTTTGTCATGGACCAACGCTTTCAGTTGCCTGATTTCCCTGGCGCTGAGCTTCTGATCACTCACATATTTTTCCCAAAGCAGTTTTAAGGTTTCTTGTTTTGTCATATGGTTCCAATCTGGTGCATTACCGGCGTTGCCGGCAGCCTACTCTTAAAAGACGGATAAAATAAAGGGAGGAATGCGTTCGATAAAAAAAAATTACCAGTGCAGGCACCACGCCAGCAGGCAAAGTAAGAATTGTTCGTACCGGTATTGAGAAAGATGTTTGCGAACGGCATTCAGGGCCCTCACCATATACGATTTGGAGGTGACCCGGGTGATATTCATACGCGCAGCAATTTCTGCGTGGCTTAGTCCTTCAAAGCGGCTGAGCCTGAACACCTGCTGCATCTGCGGCGGCAGACCGTCAACAGCGCGGTGAAGTAACTGCTCCAGTTCTTTGTATTCTGCATTTTCATTCGGACTGCCTGCATCATCACTGAAATAAGCAAGCAGATAATCCTCGTTCTCCGCAGTAAATACTTTTTTCCGCAGGTGATCAATTGCCAGGTTCCTGGACATGGCATTCAGGTAAGAACGAAAATTCTTTACTTCCGTAAGTTGTTCCCTGTTATGCCATACTTTCATGAAAGTATCCTGCGCCAAATCTTTCGCAAGTTCCGGCGATTTCAATATTTTAAGCCCGACAGCATGGATCTGATCCCAATATTGTTCAAAAATTTCCCGGTATGCCGCCTGGTCACCGGTAGATAGGCGCTGAAGCAGTTCTGCTTCGTTATATGGTGGGATAAATGACAAAATGCAGCGTCGTTAGGCCGCTAAAGTAATAAAATTTCGGTCTTCAACTGAAATCTATATTTATCCATTATCCACCAACCAGCTTGATATCGCCCTTAAACGCTGGCAGCTATCGCTTCACTATCTGTTTCGTCTCCATCATAACCCCTTTCACAAAAACATTAAGCCGGTAAACTCCATCCGGTAAAGAATCCATATACACAGTATGTTGTCCCGGCTGCAAAGCAAACTCCTGGAGGGACTTACCTTCCGGGTCAGTCAGGCAAGCACGCAGGTATTCCGTTTGAATATTCAACTTAAGCTCATAGTTCTCCGGATCATAATCTGACTGGAACCAAACAGCCTTTCCTTTATCAAATAATACACTTCGCGGAGCAGAAGAGCGGCTCTTGCCATCCATGTTCACTTTTTTTATACGGAAATAATTTGCCTTTAAAACATCAACGCCGGAAAAGGTATAGCTATATTGTGCTTCACCCGAGTCCCCGTGTTTTGCTTCTACCCTTACCACTGGCGCATAAGTGATTGCATTGGTAGAATGCTCAATTACAAAATAAGATGTATGCTGATCCATTAATGTATTCCATTCCAGTACAACTTTATTTTCGTGGGCAACAGCTTTAAATCCGCCCCAGTTGACCGGAAGAGGATCAGCCGCAATTTTTGTCAGCACCAGGTTGTTTCCTTTAAATGATGCAGCTAAATTGCCGGGAGCATTCACTATCACATCAGGATAAAACTTACCCTTGCCATCAGCTATCGAATTGATAATAATGTATTCTGTATTCACTGAATCTGAAGCCTGATCGGTTATATTGATGGTAGCTCCGGCCAGATCTTCCAGTGAGTTAACAGTAAGCTGATCATAGTTAACGCCGGCGATAGCTCCCGTAGTAGCGATCTCTATATTAATGGTAGCAGATTTCAATGTGCCGGGACCAACAGTTAAATGTCCGGGCGATGCTCCGGGCGAGATAATACCGCCATTGCTTGCGCCTCCGCTGAAAAGAAAAGTTCCTACACCACCAATTGTACCATTATTATCTACATTGAGCTGGAAATCCACTGTATAATCCTTACCTGTGTTAATGATTGTTCCTTTATTGGCGATCTTCGCCGGTAGCTTTTTATTGCTGGCGCAAATCAAATTTCCGGTAGTGGTTATTATCCGCATCAGGCCATTATTGATGAAAGTAGTAGCGCTATCCATCAATACGTTTCCATCCATCCAGATACAAGTAGCGTTATTCACGATGTGGCTTCCGGAAAAAACAATGCCCGCCTCTCCTTTCGATCCCCAATACATTGTTCCGTTGTTATTAAGATCTGATGTAAGCCTGCCGGTATTTCTTATAGTGAAAAGTCCATCTGCATTCACCTGTATTTTACCATTGCCATGCAAAACACCGCCAGCTCCCACATGCATTCGTCCGTTTACAATAATATCATCTCCTTTTCCATCGTTCAGAATAATATCTCCGGCTTTGTTATTCATAAAAGCCAGTACTCCTTCAGCATTTACTATCACTTCATCAATGATCATCGCTGATGTATCCGAACCAAATACCACTACACTATCTCCAGCCTGGATAGTAATAACTCCATCGCGATAAGTAGGGAAATGATCTGCAGCGACCCATGTTTTTTTCACGGAGTAAAAACGCTGCCATGTTTCAGCGTTTGTCCATTGGGCGGCACTCCTGGAAAAATTGGTTCGATATGCATCCTGCCCAAAAACCTGTAAAGCCGACATCAATAAGGCGACTGACAAAAGCAGGCACCGGAAGGCTCTTTCCATATTGTACGTTTAAAAAGGTGGCTAAAGAAACAATACAACATCAGCGGTGGCTGAAGGATCCTTCACGAATAGAATGGAGAATAAAAGCCGTTTTGTTACAACAACAGGGCTGAAGCTTTTGCGAGGATAGCCGGATCTGGCCGCTTTACTCTTACTACACCTTAAAGTTTTTGCTGAGGATAAAAGGAAGGAGATGCAAAATTAAAAATATATATGGGAAATCCTAGTGTTCGTTCCCTTATTTATTCTGTGTATTGAACTACTCCATATATAGTATATGCCCGGCGAGGCTTCCAGGCTGGAACCCAATGTGTTCGCCCTTTGATGATCCTGGGTCACCATCAAAGCGATCCATGAAATTGGCAAACCAGGCTGACCATAGACACTGATTGACTCAAATCAAAAAATTAAGGGTTTGTAGTAAACACTCTACAAGCAGACCTATTCTTTTCTGACTACAGATTAGGAATTGCAACTACTATACACCCAATAACCTAACTCTATATTTGCCCCGGATTGTTTAGAACAATTTGTTAAATCCAGACCCTAACTTTTATTCATTAAAAATCAAGAAAATGAAAAGAACAACCCCGTCCCTCCTTGCCATTGCCGCTGTTATCGGATTCGCTACAGCTTCTAATGCACAAGAAACAGCTACAGCTACTGCTACAGCACCCATTGTAACGCCTATCAGCATTACAAAGACCATTGACATGAATTTCGGTAATGTGTCCGTTCAATCTTCCGTTGGTGGTACCGTAGTACTTGCACCAGCCGGAGGACGCACCTCAACTGGCGGTGTTACATTGCCAGCAGTTTCCGGAACTGTAGCTGCAGCAGCATTCCTTGTTACCGGACAGGAAGATTACAACTACGACATCACGCTTCCCTCTTCCCAGATCGCACTGGAAGATGGTGAATCACACGTGATGTATGTGGATGACTTCACAAGTAATCCTTCTTCAACCGGAACACTTACTGCAGGTTCACAAGTTGTGAACGTTGGTGCCACTTTACTCGTTGGCGCTGCACAGGCAGCCGGTGTTTATGTTTCACCTACACCTTTTCAGGTTACAGTGAACTATAACTAAACCTTTTAACCCGGAACAATGCGATGTATTGTTCCGGGTTTGTTTTTAACATCCCGTTTTATCCAATAACTATTGAAGAAAATGTACACGAACATTTTTTTGCCCAGGCCATCCTATGGAATGCGCCTGATATTTCCAGCCTTCCTTTTCCTGCTGTGTTTTTATTGTTCATCTGCTATTGCCCAGGGCAACCTGATGATCACTCCGCGAAGAGTGCTTTTCGAAGACAATAAAAAAACACAAGAGCTTAATCTTGCCAATACAGGAAAGGACACTGCCAGGTATCTTATCTCCATGATTGAAATAAGAATGAAGGAGGACGGAACATTCCAACAGATCTCCGTTCCTGATTCAGGCCAGTATTTTGCAAGCCCTTATATCCGGTTCTTTCCACGGAGTGTGGTACTGGGTCCCGGTGAAGTGCAAACAGTAAAGGTGCAGGTCTTTAAACAGGTAGCTGATGGCGAATACCGTTCTCATATCTATTTCCGTGCAGTTGCTGATGAAACACCTCTCGGAGAACAACAATCTCCCGGAGGAGACTCCACTAATATCTCTGTGCGCCTTAAACCTGTTTTTGGCATTAGCATCCCTGTAATAATACGGAAGGGAGAATCTGCTTCAGAAGTGGCTTTATCTGATGCAAGTTTTGAAAAAACAAAAGACGGAATTCCCGTGCTGAGCACAGTATTCAACCGGAAAGGAAATATGTCTGTTTATGGCGACGTGTTTGTCAATTTTATTTCTCCCGAAGGCAAAAAAACACTTGTTGCAAAAATAAAAGGGATCGCCGTTTACACACCCACTCTTTCGCGGAAGATTAAGTTAGCCCTCGATAAAGATTCCGGAATTGATTATAAAACAGGAAAGTTGCATATCGACTATATGACGTCTGAAGCAAAACCAACCAGGATCGCTGAAACAGAATTGGACCTGATGTGATAAACGGACCAACTCAACTGCAGCCCTATGAAAAAATCTTCTTATCCAAATTTTATGAAAGCTATATTCACCGGAATCTTCTTCCTGCTTATATGCTTCCGGCCTGCTGCACAATCTATAACTAATTATAACTTTAATTCGTCCAACGGTTCCTTTACTGCTTTAACAGACGGTAATACCACCACCTGGACGGGCGATACAGATGATGCAGTTTCTGGTCTTATCCCCATTGGATTTGATTTTTGGTATATGGGTGTACGCTACACCAATATTGGTGCGAGTACAAATGGTTGGCTGTCGCTGGGTACGGTTCTCTCTGATAATCTCTATACAAACAGTTTAACTTCCGGCGGTACTCCCCGGCCTGTGATCGCACCATTATGGGACGATCTGGATATCGTGGCCAACAACAATGTTACTTACAAAACAACAGGCACACCAGGCAACCAGGTGTTCACGCTTCAATATCTCAATGTAAAGTGGAATTACCAGGCATTGGGAAGCGTATGTTCCTTCCAGGTGAAATTGTATGAAAACTCAGGTAAGATCGAATTCCTTTACCGTTCTGAGATTCTCCCGGCCAATGCAGCCAGCGCCTCTATCGGGATTACCTCAGCTGCCACCGGCTCAGGCAATTTTCTCTCTGTGAATAATAATGGAAACAACGCCAGCTCAACATCAGAGGCCAATATAAACTCCAAGCGTGCTACAGGAAAAACATATGATTTTACTCCACCGGTGCCAGCCGCTCCTTTAAGCCTGACATTTTCAGGTATAAGCAATACAGCGATGACCCTGAACTGGTCGGATCAGTCATCCAATGAAAGAGGATTTGTCATCTACCGTTCAACTGACGGCATAAATTACAGCTTCGTTTCTCAAACCGCCGCCAATGCTACTTCCTCTTTGCAAACCGGCTTATCGGAAAACACCACTTATTACTGGAAAGTATATGCAGTTTCGGAAGGTGCACTAAGCAGTGTATTGGGTGGTAGCCAGGCAACTTTCTGTACACCGCCTGCCGCTCCAATAGTTACGAGCCCGGTAAATTATTGTTTAAATGCTACTGCCGCGCAGTTAACCGCTACAGGAACAAATCTTTGGTGGGGTGGAACCTCCACTACAGGATCAGTAGGAGGAAACACTGCATTAACTACTCCTGCCTATGTAGACAATCAATGGGCAGACAATAACAAAAAAACAAATTTCACTACCACAACATCCAATGTTACTATTACAACAGTTGATTACTATATACCTACATGGCAAGCTGTAAACGGCCTTGTACTGGCCATATTTAACAGCTCAGGAAATGTTATAGCCACTTCATCCACCACCACTACACAAACCGCCGCAGCTTCACCTGTTGCCATAACAAATACTTTTAATTACACCATTACAAGTCCGGGCAACTACAGTATTGGGGTTTTATCAGGAAGTGGAGTGATAGGAAGTGATAATCCAGGTTTCCCTATTACGGAAACGACAGGGACTGTAAATATAACCGGCGTTTCTGCCACAGGTGTACGGTGTTATAACCATCTCCGGTTTGCAACCGGTTCAGCCACTGCACCGGTACCATCTACTGCTATTGCAGGCACTACCAACTACCTGGTAACTCAAACTATAAACGGATGTATAAGCTTGCCGGCTACCATTACCGTTAATGTAACTTCACCCAATATATCGCAAATACCTACTGCTAATCTTATTGCACGTTATCCATTCAGTGGCAATGCGAATGACGCCACAGGAAATAATAATGGTACTTTGCAAAGTGCACCTGCATTGACCACCGACCGCTTCGGCATTTCCAACAAGGCTTATTCATTCAATGGCAGTTCCCAATATATTTCAACTTCCAACGCTTATACCAATCCTACAGATTTCACCATCTCCATATGGTTTAAAACATCCAGCACCACAGGCGGCAGGCTCATTGGTTTCGGGAGGGAGCAAACGGGTTCAAGCGGACAGTATGACCGGCATATTTATATGAACAATGCAGGCCAGATCTATTTTGGCATCTATTCGGGAACAATTAAGACGGCCAGTTCCGTTGCTTCCTATAATGACAATAACTGGCACCTGGCCACCGCTACCCTGTCTGCAACAACAGGTATGGTATTATACATTGATGGAGCACAGGTGGGAGCCAATCCTGCCGTTGCAGGCGAAAGTTATTCCGGTTACTGGAAGATCGGGTATGACAACCTGAGCGGATGGACATCACAGCCTTCCAGCTTTTACTTTAATGGAGCACTGGATGACGCATTGATCTATCACTCTGCCCTCACTCCTGCTGAAGCAGCAACGCTGTATACTTCTCCGGATGGTGCGGGCAATAGCGGCCCCGTTTGTATAGGCACTACCATCAACCTTAGTGCAACCACTTTGCCCGGCGCCACCTATGCATGGTCTGGCCCAAATGGTTATAGTTCAAACCAACAGAATCCTTCATTCACTTACACAGCGGCGCATGCCGGTGTTTATACATTGCAGGTAACAGCAAGTGGTTGCGTTGCCACTGCTTATACCAATGTGGCATCTACAAGTAATGCAGGGCAATGGACCGGTAATGTAAGTACCGACTGGGCAGATGGTAGCAATTGGTGTACAGGTATTGTACCGGATGCAACAACAAATGTTGTTATTCTTTCTTCAGCTGTACGGATGCCTTCCATCAGCAGCGGCGCAACCTGTAACAATCTTACAATTAATACAGGAGCAAGCCTTACTATCGCTGCAGGTGGCACATTAAATGTAGCAGGAATGCTTGCCAATAATGGAAGTATTACCAATAACGGAACCGTTAACTTCAATGGCACTTCAGGTCAGCAAACTTTTTCCGGCCTTTCTTCTTTTAATAATTTAATGATCAGTAATACCAGTGGCCTTATTTTGCCAGCTGCTATTACAGTCAATAATAATCTTACTGTTTCCGCTGGCACTCTTAATGCCAATAATTTCAATATCATCGTTAAGGGCAACTGGATAAACAATGCTTCGGCGTCTGCCTTTACAGCAGGAACAGCTACTGTAACTTTCAACGGAGCAAACGCTCAAACAATCGGTGGCTCATTTACCACTACTTTTAATAATCTTACCGTTGCCAATACAGCAGGTGGTGTTACACTTGGTTCAAGTATCATCATCAGCGATAACCTTTCCGTATCTGCCGGAATATTTAATCTGGCGGCCTTTACAGCAGACCGTAGCAGTACCGGCGGAACCCTTATTGTATCAAATAATGCGACGCTGAAGATCGGGGGAACCAATACTTACCCGGCTAACTATACTACTAATACCCTGGTGGTAGCAAGTACTGTTGAATACGCAGGTACCAATCAAACAGTGGCGAATCAATTATATGGAAACCTTCTGCTGAGTAGCTCTGGCGGTGCAGCTGTAAAAACATTCCCTGCAACTGCGTTGACAGTGGTCGGCAGTCTTAGCAGCACATTAGGCGCAGGAACATCCGTATCATTTACTGCAGCCTCAAATATCACGGTGAATGGAAACGTCTCCATTGGGCCTTCCACCACTTTCAATGGCGGGACCTTTTCCCATAACATCAGTGGCAACTGGATTAATGACGGCACTTTTATTGGCAATGCCAGCATCATCACTTTTACAGGAGCAGGCACAGCAGTTAGCGGAGCAGGCATCCAGGGCTTTCATAATCTTACTGTTGCTGCTTCACCAGTCAGTTTTTCAACCGGCACTATTTCTCTTACGGGTAATCTGCTTACTACCAGCGCCGGTTCATTCAGCCAGGCTTCAGGAGGAACATTGTCGATGGCAGGCTCCGGTACCAGTATCGGTGGTGCAGGAATTTCACTGGATAATCTTACTGTCAGCGGCTCTGTAAGCACTGCTTCCACTTTAGCTCTGACCGGTAATTTATCCGTCAGCGGAAGCTTCACAGCCAGTGCGGGTGTTATCACCATGAACGGCACTTCAAAAACAATATCAGGAACAGGCAGCAAAACCTTTAATGTATTGTCTGTTACAGGTTCTGTTACTACTGATGCTGCTTTTTCCATATCATCAGGCCTTTCAGTAAATGGCAGCTTGCTGGCAACTGCAGGCACGGTTACATTTACCGGCACATCTACCTTAAGCGGAAGAGCTAATCTTTTCGATGCCGCCATTAATGGAACATCCCTGCAATTATCTTCCAATTCCACACTGGGGATTGCAGGCACATTGACCATAACTGCGGGCGTTTTAAACGTAACCTCATCCATACCCAATACAGTAAACTTTAATGGCAGCGGGTCCCAGGATATCAATGCTATTACTTATTGCAATCTTGTTCTATCCGGTGGTGGCACAAAGACCGCACTTAATAATATCACTACTACGCGTGACCTAACCATTGACCCGGGAACAACCTTTACGCTTTCTTCACACACTCTCAGCATATATGGAAGCTGGCACAACAACGGGACCTTTATACCTGCAACGAGCACCGTGGAATTTGCAGGTCCGGCTACAGCATACATTAATGGAGCTACTACTTTTAACATCCTTACCAGTAATACCAGCAATTCAATAACGGAATTGATCCTGAGAAATAATGTATCCGCAGAGATTGTGAATATGGACAACGGTGTTATTTCAACAGGATCAGATACGCTTACCATCACCAATACAAGAACAGGTGGTGGTAAAATACTGGGAAATATCCGGCGGACCCATAATTTTTCAACAGGTGTGGCTTATGCTTTCAAGAACCCGGAAAACACGATCAGTTTTTCATCTGTATCAGGTGTAACCAGCATAACAGTTACTGTAATAGAAGGCCAGGTCAGCGATTTCCCTTTTGGCGGTTCGATAAATGAAGAATATAAGATAGCTGTTCCTGCAGGATCCTATAATGCCACTCTCAGTTTGAACTATGAAGATGATCACCTGAACGGCAATAATGAATCTTCTATGGCCTTATGGTATCATAACGGTTCATCATGGACAGCGATCGGTAAAGCGAGCAATAATAGTACGCTGAATTATGTAACACAAACCGGGTTAACCAGTATCACCGGCCGCTGGACACTCTCAGATGAGTTAAACCATATCCGGTGGAATGGCAGCGTAAGTACAGACTGGCATACTGCAGCCAACTGGACAGCCGTAGGCGGCGCTCCATCTGCGCCTCCTTCCGCCTCAGACATTGTTGACCTGGGAACAGCAGCGTTTACTCATCAACCTACCATCAGCGGCAATGCATCAGCCAAGAATATTCATTTTGGCAGTGCCCAGGCAGTAACGCTTACACTTGCTACCGGAGGATCGCTTGCTGTAGCTGGAAATATTGATGGGGAATGGAACACTAACCGTACACATACTATCCAGGTAAACAGTCAAACCCTTGCCGTAACGGGAAATATAATTTTAAGCGATGGAACAAATGACCATGCTATTGACCTCGCTATTGGTTCCGGAACTGTCACCTTAGCATCACTGATCCTGTCAGGGAATGCCCAGGTGAATTTCAGCGGTGCAGGAATACTGAATATTCTCAATGATTTTGAATATACCACCGGCGTATTCAATGCCGGTACCGGCACTGTAATATATAACGGTGACGGGAATCAGCGTATCGCGCATGTTGATTACAATAATTTCACTGTCAATAAAGTTTCAGGAATAGCTACCAATGATTCACTGATAAATATTGGTGGCAATCTTTTGGTAGCAGCCGGTCAGCTCGATAATCTTTCCACTATCAACATAGCAGGGAATGTAGATATTAATTCCGGAGCAACCATTTATGACGGCTATATGCTGCATGTTGGCGGCAACTGGACCAATAACGGGAATTATACAGGAACAGGAGCTCATATAAAATTTAATGGCACAGGGACCCAAATAGTTTCGGCATCCACTTTCAATAATGTAGAAGTAATAAAGCCTGCAGGCAGCAACATTATCCTTGCTGGTAATATTGTGGTGAATGGAGACATGCATGTTACATCCGGTACATTCAACCTGCAAACATTTACCTGCGCCAGAAGTGTGCAGGGCGGAACAATAACATTGGGAGATTCTGCCACTGCTATTCTTGGAGCTAATAACCCTCCGGTCAATTTCTCGTCCTATTCACTGGCCAATTCCAGTACCATTGTTTTTGATGGTGTGGATGAACAAATAATAGCAGCACCAGATATCAGCTTTGGCCATATTATACTAAGAAATACAGGCATCAAAAAACTGGCCGGCCTCCTTACAGTGAACGGAAATCTGACTATCGAAAACGGTACCGTTTTTAATGCCGACTCTAATACTATTAATCTGAAAGGAAACTGGACCGACAACGGAACTTTTATCCCATCTACCGGCACTATACTATTTACCGGCGCGGCCAAGACCATTTCCGGCAATAGTACTTTCAATAAAGTAACGGTTACAGGCAGCTATACTATTCTGCATAATGTTACATTCAATGAATTGCTCAATATCACCTCTACAGGATCTTTAAGCGGAGGAAGTTCAATCCATGTTACCATGCATGGTGATCTGATTAATAGTGGCACATTATATACGCTCGGCACCACTACTTATTCCGGCAACCGGGTACAAACTCTCCGGCTGGTAAATGCTATTACAACAGTAGCTTTAATTGTAAATTTCAATGGCACTGTTTCGCCTGTACTTAATTCCACTTCAGCTCCGCAGTTTGGTTACCTGAACATCAACAATACCGGTGGCGTAAACCCAAGCGTGGGATGGACTGTTTTATATTCGCTTACCGTTGGCAGCGGAGCTTCCTTTAACGGTGGTATTTCCACCCACAACCTGCTGGGTAACGTAACTAATAATGGTACTATTACCAGCAGCGGCCGGTTGAACTTTATTCCTTCATCAACGGCTACAGTGAATCTCGGCAATAATTTGTCCAGTACCGGCACCGTGGTTTTTGGCGGAGCCGGAGCAATGACACTGACAGGCACACCCGATTCCTTAACCAATGTGATCATCTCCAATACAAATGCTGCAGGCATAACTCCTCCCTCCGGCTGGACGATTGCCAAAAATCTGACCATAAACAGTGGTGCGAAATTCAATGCAGGTAATTATTCATACCAGGTAGGTGGTAATTTGCTGAACAACGGAACTCTTAACAGTGGCGGCTCCACCTTTACATTGAACGGCACGGAACAGCAGGATATTTATACATTGTCTGCTTTTACCAATCTTACAGTCAATAAGCCAGGCTTAGCCTCACTGCTTACCAATACAACAGTAAACGGGACATTACATTTTGTTGCAGGAAAAATCAAAACAGGCAGCAATGTTCTTATCCTGTCATCCTCAGGAACCGTTACAGGCTCAGCGCAAAGCACTGGTTGGGTAGCAGGCAAACTGCAAAAGAATATTGCTACCGGGCCTGCCACTCAATTGTTTGAAGTAGGTGATTCTGTTAACTACACACCGGTGCAGGTTGCTTTTTCAAATGTAACTACAGCAGGAAACCTTACAGCATTTACAACTACTTACGATCATCCACAGATCAATAGCTCCACGATCAATGAATCGAAAAGCGTGAACAGGTACTGGACATTGACCAATAACGGGATCGTATTCACAAGTTATAACGCTACGTTCAACTTTGTAGAGACAGATATGGACCCGGGCATCACAGCAGGCGCCATTGTAGCCGGAAGGTATAATGATGGAGCATGGACTTACCCGACTGTTGGAACAATTACTTCCACCAGTATAGAAGCAATAGGATTAACAGCTTTTATCGATTTCCAGATCGGGGAAATGATAATTTTTGTGAAGACCTGGGATGGTGGTGCAGGAACAAGCAACTGGGGTGATGCCGCAAACTGGAACACCGATGGTGTGCCCACCGCTAATGATGATGTAGAGTTGACACGGGCTGATATCATTAATATCAATGTTCCCGCAACAGCAAAGAGTATATTGCTCAATAATGATGCTCTTGTGTTGACCACTGAAGCAGGCAAATCATTAACGGTATCAGAAGATTTCGCACTGGTTGCCGGCACATTCAATACCGCTGCCGCATTTCCTTCTGTAACAGGAACAGTTGATGTATCGGGAGGCACTGTTGGCTTCACCGGTAGCATTGCCCAAACAATCCCGGCTTACCAGTATAATAACCTTACCAGTAGTTCCACCGGCAGCAGGATATTAGCCAGCAGCGGCACAATAGGTATTGCAGGAACATTTACACCCGGCACTAATGCTTACACAGTTGCCGGCAGCACTGTTGATTTCAATAGTGCCGGTTTACAGGCTATTGCTTCTTTCAATTATCATAACCTCACACTCAGCAATGCCGGCGAAAAGATATTTGGCAGTGGCACAACAGGTATTGCCGGCACTCTGTCTGTTGCAGGAAGTGCAACAACCAATGCTACAGCCAATGCCTCTACGATCAGCTATAACGGGTCAGCAAATCAAACCGCTACTGCTATAATTTACTATAACCTGGATGCAGCCAATGCAGCAGGGATAGTTACTTTGCCAGATCTTACGATCAATAATAATCTAAGTGTATCAGCAGGAGCTGCAAGCATTGGCAATGATGCAACAGCCCGGACCATTTCAGTAAATGGAGATATTTCAATAGCGAATGGAGCCGCTTTAAATGTCGCAGGCATTTCCAATACCACGCATCTGCTGATAGCAAGTGGCAATATCACCAACAACGGCACACTGAATCTGCGGCCGGATGCCAATAGCCTGTGCAATGTTGTATTTAATAAAAACGGCAACCAGGCAATTGCAGGCGCTGGGACAACAACCAGCTTCAACCTGATCACCATTAATCAGGGTGCATCCAATAGCAACTATGTGGACGTTACGGCTGCAAACTTCTCCGCACCGGATGGATTCCTCACACTGAATAATGGATCATTCAACCTGAATAGCCCGGCTGTAACAGTTATGCCTTTTACTGCTGACATTACCACCGGCAACTTCTTAATACCGGCCACTGCCGGATTATGGGCAAATGCCGGGACCATTCAATCGGCCAACATGAACTGGACTGTAGCAGGGCTTGTGAAAGTTACCGGAGGAACACTCAATATGGGCAGCATTGCTGACAATGTTGTAATACCGAAGAGCACAGCGATCTTTTCGGTAACAGCAGGAAATCTTAAGCTGGCATCACGCATCAGTAATCCAGGAGTGATATGGTCTTTATTGATGAAAGGAGGAACTATAACTGTAAATACACAGGGCAGCAGCGCTGCCGGGATCGCACCATTTAATATGGATGCAGCAAACTGCCTGTTTGATATGTCGGGAGGAACGATTGTTATTCAGCAGGCCGGAGGAAGTGTGGGGCAACATTTCAGTTATACAAATCTGGCGACAGCCGGACCTGGTTTTACCGGGGGTACACTTCAGTTAGGTAATGCATTTACACCTGCTGCACAAAACATGGAGATCATTTCCACCAGGCCTGTCCATAACCTGGCGGTAAATAACATCAATACCATCGCTTTGCTTGAAACAGCCGACCTGACAGTAAGTAATGACGTTATGATCACTGCAGGCAGTTTGGATATCAACAATAAACTTTTAAAAATCGGCGGCAATGTCAGCAACAACGGCACTTTCACGGCCAATGAAGGAAC
>CBHEUU010000006.1:0-21113 GCA_965990355.1 uncultured Chitinophagaceae bacterium | reverse complement strand
CCCAGATCTCACATCCCTATAAAAAGCTTCCTGTATGGCTGTTCTTCACTTTCTTCGCTCCTTCGGGTTTACCTGCATATACCAGTGTACCTCCGCCATCACCTGCTTCAGGGCCAAGATCAATCAGCCAGTCGGCACTCTTGATCACATCCGTATTATGCTCGATAACCAATATGGAATGCCCCTGTTCTATCAATGCATTGAAAGAAGTGAGAAGTTTTTGTATATCATGAAAATGAAGGCCTGTTGTTGGCTCATCAAAAATGAACAGGATCTTTGAATTGCTTCTTCCTTTGCCAAGGAAGGAAGCAAGTTTTACCCGCTGTGCTTCACCACCGGAAAGTGTATCAGATGATTGTCCCAGTTTTACATAACCAAGACCTACATCACTCAATGGCTGCAGTGCTTTAGCCAATGTTTTTTCCTGGCTGAAGAATTGAATAGCATCATCCACTCCCATTTCCAGCACATCATAAATGCTGGCGTCGTTATATTTTACTTCCAGTACTTCTTCTTTAAAACGCTTACCGCCACAAGCCTCACAGGTAAGATGCACATCAGCAAGGAACTGCATTTCCACTACCTGTTCGCCTTCACCTTTGCAGGTGTCGCAACGGCCACCATCTACGTTGAAGGAGAAATGCTTGGGTTGAAATCCGCGCATCTTGCTCAATGGCTGCCTTGCAAAAAGATCACGGATCTCATCATACGCTTTAATATAGGTTACAGGATTACTGCGTGACGATTTACCAATTGGGTTCTGGTCCACCATTTCAATCTGCCCGATGCTATCTATATCACCTGTAATGGCTTTATGAAATCCAACCTTATCACCAAACTCACCTTTTATCTTACGAAGTGCAGGATATAATATCTGTTTTACCAAAGTGGTCTTACCACTACCACTCACCCCGCTTACCACGCAAAGCACATTCAGCGGAAACTCCACTGTAATATCTTTCAGATTATTCTGCCGCGCTCCTTCAACAGTAATTGACCTGTTCCATTTGCGCACGGTTTTAGGCGGCTCTATCTTCAACTGGCCACTGAGATATTTTCCGGTAAGGCTTTTGGGATTATTAACGATCGAATCATAATCACCTTCAGCTATTACCTGTCCGCCAAGATGGGATGCCAACGGCCCCATATCAATGATATGATCTGCTTCACGCATCATCAGCTCATCATGCTCCACTACCACTACAGTATTTCCTAAATCACGCAGTTCCTTCAACACACGGATAAGGTTAGTGGTATCTCGTGTATGAAGTCCAATAGATGGCTCATCCAGTATGTATAAAGAATCAGTGAGATTGCTTCCGAGACTGCGTGTTAATTGAATACGCTGGCTTTCACCACCACTTAGTGAATTGGCCAGGCGGTTCACTGTAAGGTAACCAAGACCTACATCCAGTAATGTCTTCAAACGGTGATGGATCTCCAGCAATACCCGCTTGGCGATCTGTTGGTCATGATCACTTAGTTTCTTTTCAAGATTATCAAACCACACTTTCAGGTCCTTAACAGGAAGCTCACTCAATTCACCAATATGCTTATCACCCACTTTCACATAAAGCGCTTCTTTACGGAGGCGATACCCTTTGCAATCCGGGCAGGAAGTGCGTCCCCTGTATCGGCTCAGCAGCACGCGGTATTGCACTTTGTACAGGTTTTGCTCCACTTCTTTGAAGAAAGCATTAATGCCTAACGCATGCTCATTTCCTTCCCACAATGTTTGATATTGTTTATCGGTAAGATCTGCGATAGGTTTATGGACCGGGAAATTGAATTTCTTTGCTCCTTTGATAAACTGTTCACGCCACCAGCCCAGTTTCTCGCCTTTCCAGGGAGCAACGGCTCCGTCGTATACACTTAATCTTTTATCCGGGATCACCAGGTCAGTGTCAATACCCAACACCTGGCTGAAGCCTTCACATGTAGGGCATGCCCCGAAAGGATTATTAAAAGAAAAAAGATTGGGGACCGGTTCTTCAAACTGCATTCCGTCCAGCTCGAAGCGGTTATTATAATGTAAAAATTTATTGCCGGAAGGTTTTTCACCCTGTACCTCTATATATACATCCCCTTCGCCTTCATAAAAGGCGGTGCCGACCGAGTCGGAAATACGGTGGATATCATCTTCTTCAAATTCCTTTACCACGATCCTGTCTACCAGGATATACAGTTGTTTACCCTTAGCGGTGAGCATTGTTTTAAGTTCCTTATCGCTCTTTTCCGCCAGGTCTTCTATACGAAGGGTTTCCCCGTCCCCGGCTGCCTTGAGATAGACCCGTGAAAATCCTTTTTGCACCAGTATGTTCAGCTCTTCTTTCAGATCGCGGTTCTTATGCTGCTTAAAAAGGGCCAGGATAAAAACTTTATCGCCTGATGATAACTGGCTGATAACGCGGACAACATCCGTTACATCGTCTTTTTTTACCTGCTTGCCGGAGACAGGGGAGATCGTTTTCCCGGTGCGGGCATATAAAAGACGGAGATAATCATATAGTTCTGTCATGCTGCCCACGGTACTCCGGGGAGTCCGGGTCACCACTTTCTGTTCGATAGCAATAGCCGGGCAGAGTCCTTTAATATAATCCACATCCGGTTTGTTCATCCGGTTGAGGAACTGGCGGGCATAAGCACTAAGGCTTTCCGCATAGCGGCGCTGACCCTCAGCATATAAGGTATCAATAGTAAGAGAGGACTTTCCTGAGCCTGAAACGCCGGTAACAACAACCAGGCTGTTCCGGGGAATTTCTACGGTAATATTCCTGAGATTATGCACCCTGGCCCCTTTGATCAGGATGTTTTCTGCGGAATTTACGGTCTTCTGAATTACGGGATTTTTCCCTTTTATAGTCTTTTCCATTATTCGCCTGGCAAATGTAAAGCCTTAACAGTCGCAAACTTCATGCAATATCCTTAACATTTTTTTTGCAGCACTTTTAATTCTTTGTGAAAGGAATTGTTGGCTGGATTATAAAAATGTTCTATTTTTAAAATATCAATATCCAAAAAATGAACAACCTAAAAACCACCCCGCCTATCGTACAATACTTCTACACTTTATAGCTTAACAGCTTTTTTTGCCGATTGTTCCATTAATTATTTCTATTTAACCAATATCCATTTTAACTACCACCTAAACCTGTAGGAGTATGAAAGCTTTAGTCAAAAAAACCGACCATGAACTCATCCAACTGTTCACGGATGGCCACCTTGAAGCGTTGGAAGCTCTTGTGATCCGTCACAAGGACAAATTGTATACCTCTATTTTATTCCTCGTAAAGGACAAGTACCTGGCTGAGGACATCTTCCAGGACGTATTCATCCGCATTATAGATACCATGCGTAGTGGCCGGTACACTGAAGAAGGAAAATTCCTGCCCTGGGCTATGCGTATTGCCCATAATCTTTGCGTAGATCATTTCCGCAAAGTGAAAAGAACCCCTACTATCCGCAATAGCGAAGACAAAGATATTTTCGAAGTGCTGAATTTCACTGATGACAGCGCTGAGACTGCCATGATGAAAAGACAAAGCCATCACCGCGTACGCGAAATGCTGGAAAGGCTTCCGGAAGACCAACGTGAGGTGATCATCCTGCGCCATTATGCCGACATGAGCTTTAAAGAAATAGCTGCTGCTACAGATTGCAGCATTAATACCGCACTCGGCCGCATGCGTTATGGATTAATTAACCTGAGAAAATTAATGGTGCAAAAACAAATTGCCCTTTGATCTTGTTGTATTGCTATCTTTGCGACCGCAACTGCTCAGAAACCTATTGTCATTCTGTCTCTCCCGTTGCACCCCGGAAGATATCTTAGAGATTTTTTCCAGCTTGCCTTGGCAACAGGTTGTTACAGAATGACACCAAATTGACCCGCCTTCGCCCGCAGAAGCTTTAGCGAAGGCGGGTTTTTCTTTATGTATACTCTATTCTTCGGCAGGCTTCGGTGGGCGATGCCCCATAATAAGAAAACGGGCAGCTATAGACATAGCCACCCATTTCTGGAACACTAAACTTCAAAAGGAAGTCTTTCAATAATAATCAGCATTTTATTTCCAGGCTCCATCGCCACTGGCTGCAGTTATCTCGCCCCATTTTCCTTTTGCACCAGCTTCGCTTAATCCTCCGAACGTATAGATGGCATCTCCTGTTAGCAGCAATTGTTGCTCAGGGATCGGAAATTCTGTAGGCGTTCCTTTTTGCAGCAGATTATTCCTGCGCATAAATGTCCATGGATTGGCAGCACCTCCTGCAAGATCGATACTGATAGCATATTCATAATGCAAGGTTTTCCGGATCTCGGCTTCTGTTGCACCAATCGCTGGAAGTCCTCCTTTCGAAATACGGTCTGCATTAGAAGCGTTCAGTTCTGCTGCAGCTCCTGGCAGGTCACCCAGCCACATTTTAGCTTCCGCTTTTAAAAGCCTCAGCTCTTCAAATAAAAAAACTGGATTGGGATAGCCGGTGATGCGCGTGGTATTAGGGTTTGCTCCGCCTTGCGACCAGCGGTTATGTTTATAATTTGAAAACAGGTTCCTGCCTCTGTCTACCCTCAGGTAGCCGAAGTTGGTGCCGTATTTGAAATAGCTGGCAAAGCGGGCATCATCAGTTTGCACAGGTGCCAGCACTACTGACTCATCAAGCGGGTAACTATTAGGATAAGTACCGGTTTTATCAGCCAGGTAAGCTACTTTGATATCGGCAGGCAGGTAAGGACCGCCACCAGCTTCCGTCAGCGCATAATGAACATTGTAGTTATAATAACCACCGGTTACAAAAGAAGATATAAAGTCTGATGTAAGACCTGCATTGGCATAAGCCAGCACTTTGTTCCAGAATGCTGATCCCAGGGCTTGCGACTCTGCCTTATCTCTTGGCAGGGATGCCAGCACACGGGCAGCAAGAGAATTCGTCAGTTGTATAAACTTTGTTTTATCTGCAATCACATTGATATAAAAATCCGAAAGGGTGAAACTGCTGGCAGCATTTGCTGCTGTGATGGCTTTATCAAAATAACCGGTAGCTGATTCGATCAGTTCCTTGTAAGAGTTGGGTAACGCCAATTCACCCGCCACTCCAAGGTTCTTATCTGCTACCACACCCCTGTCATAAATGATCCCCAGGTATCCCTGGGAAATTCCTTTGATCAGATAAGCTATTGCATATATTTCCTGTGTGCGGTCTTTGCCCTGTGCATCCACACCTTTACCTCCTGACGCCAACCCTTCCAATATAATATTTGCATTAAGATTAGCTTTATAAAAAACATCATAGGCATAAGAAAAATGAGAAACCCCCGCATAAGATTGTGTATTGTTCAACGTAATGCGTGGCTCTTTCGCAAAGTCCCACCATTCCTGCACGCGGTTGGTCACTGTGGTCTGATCAGCCAGTGCAGCTAAGCCAACAGCAAAATAATATGCATCATTGGCGTTGAACAATGCGCTTTGAAAATTTCCTGCTGCAAGCTTGAAATAATAATCGGGAGTGATTGTTGAATCTGATGCTTCTTCCAACGTATATGTTGTAGGATCATCAAACTGCATTTTCTCGCAAGAACTGAGAGAAACATAAAGTATAGCGATAAATAATAGCTTTTTCATATTGTTTGATTTTCGGTCGCATTAAAAGTTAAGAGTCAGACGGGCTGAGTAAGTACGATATACCGGATAAGGATAGTATTCTTGCCCGCCCTCGGGATTGCTGCCTTTGAAGCCGGAGAAAGTATAGATATTCCTTCCTATCACGGATATCTTTGCATCCTTGAACAGTTTTACATTTTTGGGAACAGGAATGCTGTAACTTAAAGATGCTTCGCGGATGGAGAGATAAGTACTGCTTTCTACCCAAAAGCTGCTGTAGGAATTCCCATTGTACAATGTTTGAATAAAAGCTAAAGGCAATCCCGCCGCAGCATATTCCTGCCATACGGAAGAGCGTGCATCAAAAGAAAGATACTGGATGGTTTGATCATACTTTTGTCCTCCCTGCTTCCAATCAAGCGTGGTATAGAAAGTAAACCGTTTCAGAAAAGTGAGTGTATTGGTGAACCCGATCTGGAAATCTGGTTGCACATCACCGATCACTGTAGAAATGTTGGTACCATTCTTTTGCAGGTAAAGAGGCAATTCGGTGGCAGTACCAATATTCGCAGCCAGCACTACAAAGCCTTTCTGGTTGATAGCGAATTCGTCAAGCGTATGCGTACCGCCTGCGGCATTGGTAACGAAGTTGGTGCTCTTGTCCACTTCCAATTCAGACAGGCTGGTAAGCGCTTTCAGTCCATACATTGCAAAAGGGCTGAGGCCAACATCCTTACGATATAAACCACTGACAAAGGCAGGCAAGCCAGTGCCAAGGCTTTTGATTTCGCTTCTTACACGGCCAAAGGTGAAACCAAAATCCCAGGCAAAATTTTTCTTGTTAACTACATTGCCACCCACTTCCAGTTCGATAGAACGTGATTTGGTGACGCCAAAGTTTTTCACTACCCCGGCCCCTACATATGGGGTAAATGCAGGAGGAGTTACAAAATCGCCGGAACTCTTTGCAAATGCATAGTTGAAGTTCACATTGATCTTTCTGTACAATACCGCATCAAAGCCCAACTCCCATTCATGCGTAATGGAGCGGGCGAGATCAGTATTCTCGATCCTGTCTACCCTGATACCAGAACTGGTAACAGTAGCCAGGCTATTCTTTACGTTATATCCCGGCACACTACCCGCAGCACCATAGTTTACGCGGGCTTTAAGATCAGTGATTGCAGATCCAAGATCAAAGTCCTGTGTAACACGATATGCAAGTGCTACACGTGGAAAAAATGCAGTCTGTTCATTTGATCCATAACGTGAGCTTTGATCTATACGTGCAAGGGCATCGAGAAAGATCTTGTCCCTCCAGGAAGTTTGCACATTAAGATAGTAGCCATAGTTGACTGTTTTATCCGTATACAGATCTGATCCGGAACCACTGCGTGTGTCTGCCCTGGTATTGCCGATAGTATAGATAGGCACACTGGCACTGTAATCATATCCGGATACACTGAAACCTTTGGAATACCAGGATTCATACACCATCTTTCCGGTTATGCCGAGTGTGAAGTCCTTCGCAAATTGAGTATTGTAACTGAGTGATGCCTGGCCGTTGACCATTTGATAATATGAATAGCTGAGCGAAAGGCTTCCATTGTTAAGCTGATCATTGGATGTCGTCGTTTCAAATCCCCTGGGATACATATTGGAGCTGGTATATGTTTCCTTCCTGATAGAACCCAATACTTCAGCACTCAGGTTCTTCAGTATTTTATAGCGCAGCTTTCCTCCTCCCAGGTAATTATCTGTATTGTTGGTGTACTCTCTTTTGCTCCATTCATATAATGGATTGGAAAGATTAGCACCCTGGATATTTGCACCTTCGGGAACTACATTATAATTCCCATTGGCATTTTTGGCAGCCAGGTTAATAAATGGTTCCCATTGCAGTGTTGCCGCAAAAAGGGTTCCCTGGTTATCTCCTGTAGCTGCAGCAGAAGGTTTCTTTTCATTGAAATAGTTAAAAGAAATTTCTGCCTCCAGTTTCGGTGTGGGGCGGAATTGACTGCGGAAGGAAATACTCCTTTTCTTATTGGGATCTATCGGATCAATAATGCCGCCGGTATACTGATTGCGGAAAGAAAGGAATGCATTGTATTTATCTCCCGAAGTGGAAACAGACACATAATTGCTGTAATAAGTTTTATTGCTCATCAAAGCATTGGTGTTGTCATAATAAGTTTTGTAGGGACTCAGGATTACTGAAAAACCATTATCTGCATAATTGGCGACCCTTGCACTGGTGCTGCCTGACGCGTATTGAAAACCGTATTTATCGTTAGGATCGGTTTTGTAATAATGCATGGTGGCAAGCTCAGGAGTGCTTTGGATGTCATTTCTTCCCACTTCGTTATCTATGGTGATCTCCACGCCACCACGTGTTCCTCTTCCTTTCTTGCTTACTACCTGAATAACGCCGCCTTCAGCACGGGTGCCATACAATGCTGAAGCTGCTGCACCTTTAACTACCTCGATTGATTCCACATCCTGCGGGTTGAGATCTGTGAGGGTAAAGTTGGTAACAAATCCATCGATCACGATCAGCGGTGAAATATTTCCAAACATGGATTTGGCGCCCCTGAGGAATACAGATGCTCCATCATCACCCTGGGTTTGTGTAATCTGAATACCTGCCACCTTTCCCCGGAGTGTCTGGGACAGATCGAGTGCAGGCACTGTACTGATCTTTTGAGCATCTACTTTTGTAAGACTGAATGCCAGTTTCTTCTGGCTTGTTGCCTGTGCAACACCGGTCACTACCACATCCGACAGGGTCTTACTTTCCGTTTCAAGTGTTAAACTGAGATTGTCCTGACCTGAAAATTTTGATTCAAGCGGAGTAAAGCCAACAGCCGAAACAATTAATGTTGCACCAGACTTTACCGTGAGGGAGAAGCTACCATCGCTGCTGGTAGTTGTGCCGCTTTTAGAACCTTTGATAATAACAGAAGCACCCGGAACAGGTTTGCCTCCATCGTCCAATACTTTTCCCGTTACCTTTTGCTGCGCCAGCATCACGTATGAGCATAGCAATAGCAGGGAAACTATAAATAGTTTTCTCATGTGCATTTAGTTTAGTGTGTAATTACAATAAGAAGCCCTAACATCTCACATGACAAGTGAACGTTTATACTGAACTATTAATAGTAAGTATGAAAAAGGTAGTATATGGGTGGATTGCTATGGCAAGAACAGAATCGTAGCGGATTTACCAAAGCAGGAATAAGGTTGGAAAGAGTAGACAATATTCACATCCGCTACAGTTAAGATAATGATATCTTAACGATCCATTAACCTATGTTAAGAAATTTATTTTTTTTCAAATACGCAAACCGTATCCGCTAAAAAAAGTTTAATCTATCAGGCTTGTTTTGATTTATTTCTCGATTTTTCCGTCCGTCACGGATATAGCACATTAGTCCATCTTATTTGCCGTTGGCAATAGTGAGGCGATCAAAGTAATTATTTGCTCTTTTTACGGAAGGCTTCCAACCCGCATTCAAGCCACGCTGCAAATTCCTCTGCATTTGGTGTATAAAACTTGGTGCGGGTAAGCGCCACCTGGTCCGGAGTAATGATGGCATATTGAGGTTGGGAGGTAGCGTTGAAGTTCTCTGTTTGGAAAGTGGCCCATTTATCTCCCACTGTAATAATTGATTTTTCTGTGCCATTGGCCAGCGTCACGGTCGACTGTTCAGCCAGGGGCAACTTCCTTCTTTCATCCACATATAAAGAAACCACGATAAACTCTTTCCGCATCAGGCTATCCACCAGCGGATCGGGCCATACATTTTCTTCCATGCGGCGGCAGTTCACGCAGGCCCAGCCAGTGAAATCGATCAGCACAGGTTTGTTTTCCTTTTTGGCCAGTGCAAGAGCTTCTGCATAATTGTTATGCATGGGCTCAAACAGGTTTTTATCCTTGCTGTAAAGACTGTAAGTGCCGCGTGGTGGCGGGAATCCACTGATGAGTTTCAATCTCGCCCAATTGGTATTGGTGAGCCCGGGCAGCAGGTAGATCGTAATGGAAGCAAACAAAACGATAAAAGCTATCCGTGTAAATGAAAATTTCTTTACCGGCGAGCTGTGTGCAAACCGGAGTTTACCCAATAAATACAATACGATCAGTATGCCGATGATCACCCATAAACCAATGAACACTTCCCTTTTCAGCAATCCCCATTGTTTTACAAGATCTGCATTGGACAAGAATTTTACTGCAAGGGCCAGTTCTACAAAACCCAGCACCACTTTCACATCAGTCATCCATCCGCCCGATTTCGGTAATGATTGCAGCCAGTTGGGAAACATCGCAAACAAAGCAAAGGGCAGTCCCAATGCTAAACCAAAACCTGCAGCGCCTGCAGTAAGTGGCCATGCTCCCTGGTCAACCACACCTACCAGCAATGTGCCCAGGATAGGGCCTGTGCAGGAAAATGAAACAATGGCCAGTGTGGCAGCCATAAAGAATATGCCACCAAGGTTGCCCATACCGGATTTTGAATCTGCCCTGTTAGCTAATCCTGCCGGCAAACCAATTTCAAACAAACCAAAGAAGGATAAAGCGAAGGTCACAAACACAGCAAAGAACAAAAGGTTAAGCCACACATTGGTTGAAATATTATTCAATATCTCCGGGCTGATGTTTGCAATATGGAATGGTATGGTAATAAGAATATAGATCAGGAAAATAAAGAAGCCATACAACACAGCATTGGAAATACCTTTGCGCCTGTCCTGCGATTTCTTGGTAAAGAAGGTAACCGTTACCGGTATCATTGGAAACACACAAGGTGTAAGCAAGGCTACCAGTCCACCTAAAAAGCCCAGCAGGAAAATGCTGAGGATGCTTTTATTTTCCGTGCCTTCATCGCCACAATCATTTATGGGATGATTGATATCAATGGAAGCAATTTTTATTGGTGAAGAGGCTTCCACTCCTCCTTCAAGCGCTACGCTGAAAGAAAGTGGTGTGGAGGGATAGAATTCATTATCCCGTCCATAAGTATATAAAAGTGTGCCCTGCAATTTAGCTGGTACAGTGCCATTGATCTTTATCAGTGCTTTCCATCCCGCCTTGCCTTCATACACATTTATTTTAGTGTTCTCGAAAATGGGGCTGCTTATCTGCTGCGGAGCTTCATTCAATATAAATTCACCTTGTTGCTGCACGGCAGAATCACTGAACTGCAATTCAGTGGTCTTGATTTCCAGCAATACCTGGTTAGGTGCATACACCTGCCATTTTGCAACTGAAGGAAGATTGAAATGCAATTCATAGGTCCCTTCACCTGTTTTGCGGCTTTCCACTTTCCAGCCGGAAAGGGCATTGGTGGAGTCCTGGGCGAATAAACTTATGCCAGATAAAATAAATAAGAAAAGAAACGCTGCTGACTTTTGCATGATGAATTTAGGGACAGCCTGTTTTAGTTCAGGTCAATCGCAAAGTTGACTTTCTTGGGTGGCAGGCATTTTTCATCGTTGCAGGTTTGGAACTCTACTGTGCCGGTCACATTTGTTTTTGCATTTGCTTTCAGTTTCACTACCTGCACGAAGTCCACTTTATTGGAATACTGGTTGGCAGACAATTCCAGCTTTGCATCATGGAATTTCTCCATTTTACCTTCTTCTTTGATTGCCCCATCCAAGGTCAGCAAAGGATTGTTGTTGATCTTGAAACCGGTGGGGATAGCAATTGCATCTTCCGGTTGAGTTTGGGAATAGAGGTGCCAGCCTTTCTGAATAGTAGCTGTCATGTGCAGCTCATATTGCTTGTCGCCAATTTTTTTGGAAGAAAAAGCCCAGGATACAGGATTGGCTTGCTGAGCCTGGAGGCTCAATGCTCCGAATACAATGGATGCCAATAGGAAAAATTGCTTCATAATATTGCTTTTCTATCTATATACGCAAAGTTGTAAGTTTTGCGCTATTCAAGATTGTTAAAATAAGGATTCAGATGGATAACAATAAAACAGACGATCTGTTTAATAAACAAGTTGTTTGGCCATCAACAGGTTTTCAATGATCTGACGGCCATCCGTATTACCCAGTATTTCAGAGCAGGCCCTTTCCGGGTGGGGCATCATGCCAAATACATTGCGCTGTGCATTGCAGATACCGGCAATATTCCGGAGGGCACCATTAGGGTTAGCATCCGGGGTGATATGCCCGTTCTCATCGCAATACCGGAAAATAACCTGGCCATTGGCCTCCAGTTCATCCAGCAGTTTTTCCTCGGCATAATAGCGGCCTTCACCGTGGGCTACCGGGATCTTATAAATATCTTCTGAAGAATTTTTGAGGTATATATTCTTACATACAAACTGTTGGTTGGCATTGCGCAGCAGGGCGCCGGGCAATAAACCTGATTCACAAAGGATCTGGAAACCATTGCAGACCCCGAACACTTTCCCGCCATTATTGGCAAATTCTATCACACTTTGCATCATGGGGCTGAACCGGGCTATGGCGCCGCAGCGCAGATAGTCGCCATAGGAAAAACCACCGGGGAGAATGATGCAATCTTCTGTACTGAACTTGCTGAGGTCCTTGTCTTTATGCCAAAGCATAGTAACCTCCTGGTCCAGGTCATATTTCAATGCATCGAACATGTCCCTGTCGCAATTGGAACCGGGGAAAACAACAACGCCAAATTTCATTTATGTAGAATTGATGGTAAGGTGCAAAGATAAGATAAAAGCTCCCGCCTACGCCCATCCGGGGCCATAATACTGGTAGGCAATAATAAATCCTGCTGTAAGCCAGAACAAAATCAACGGAAAAATCCGCCAGGTGGAATATAAATACGTACACGCATGAAAAGCAGCCATTGGCACCATGGCCATGATCCAGTTTTCAAAAGTGCCGCTGGTATTTACAAAAGGAAGCAGTAAGGCAGCGAGCAGGAACAATAATAAGAGGCTCCAGCCCTTGCGGACATTGATCAGCATACGGCGCAGGTTCTCCTGTACAAAGTACCCACCCGTAAGAAATGGTATCATGATCAGGAAAACACTGCCGGCCAGCCAGGCTGATTGCTTTAGTGACGGAAGACCCAGCGTGATATGCGGTACAAATTCCTGCCAGTCCCATTTTCCATCGATCACTGTATAGATCGCGTAGAAATAAAAAGGTGTTGTGATTCCCAGCAGGCAGATCATCCATTCATTCAGCCGGAAGGGGCGCATCACTGCCAGTGCAAGCAGGATCCACACAATAAATATCAGGGAAGAAATAAAGAGATAACCGGCAATGCCCAATGCTAAACCAATATTGAAAATAGCAGCTTTAGCATTCTGCTTATTATAAATATTGAATAAGCCGGAGAGTATAAAAAGCAATATGCTGTTGATCAGCAAAGGCGCGGAAAAATAATTCCATTCCGGCATCAGCGAAGTGATCAGCATATACGACATACCGGGCAGGTAGGTCGGTTTGTTCGTCATCCGCTGGTTATTGATAAAGCGGGTAAGAACTACAGCTTGTATAAATAACAGTGCAAAGGCAAGTATTGGATAGAATAAACTGAAAGAACGCGCAATGGGCTCAAAAAAATTAAGGATGATATTGAACAGCATCCCATCAGCAGGCTTTGATACCGGTTGATGCGGATGCATAAACATAGGCAGTTTGATCAACACGCCGGTGATCAAAAGCAGCAGAAGGTTGGCTGGGCTTTTCTGTTTAAATAGACCGGTCACGGATAGAGGATATTATGAATTAATCAATATTCCAGTTTGGCAAAGCATATATAGTTCCGGTATATGCAAGGGATGATCATCTGACGCGCGCTCACCTGCTTGCCATATTTCGGCATGAATTCATAACCACGGTCCAGGTCTTTCAATGTAGGATTGCGGGTGAGCTCTCCATCCGGCTTCAGAGAGAAATCGCTGAGCAACTGCACACGTCTTTCCAGGTTGTTGAACAGGAAATGCACCTGCCCTCCGGTGTTCATGATCTGGTAAGAAAGCAGGTCGTCTGACTGATCATCAAACTGCTCTTTGGTGATCACGCTGCTCCATTCACGCTTGCCATTCTTATCGAAGGATTGTATGGTGATATTATCCGCCTGGTAGCGCACATTCTGATAATCATAATAGCGGTTGCCCCAGAAGCTATTGTTATAATAAGGAGAATAGTAATAATAATCGTATGACCGGAAATAGGGTGAATACATATAATTCCAGCGGTTCCACATACTGCTTCCCCTGGAAGTGGTATAAAAAGCTTCGCTGGCTATCACAAATCCTCCATCCCTGCGGTTTACGATCTGGCGGATAAAATAATCATTGAAAGCTGCTTTCACGCTGGCATTGCCACGGGCTTCGCGGCGGAGCTGCTCACTGAACACAACCGTGTCTTCTATAACAGCCTGCTGGGTCGCTTTATCCCATACATAAAAATAATAGCCTTCTGTATTGCCTCTTTTTTGTTTAAAAAAGAAAGAAGTAAGGAAATATCTTTTATTGAAATTGTCCGGCTTGATGCGGATCTCATCGAGGAAGAACTTTTCCACTTTCAATTCCTTTACCATAAAGGAATCTGCCTGGGCATACTTCACCACGAAAGCAGCATCTCCGATGTTCTCATTGTTCACCCGGTTGAACTTGGAAAAGACAAGATCGCCGTCATTATCCAACTGGAATTCGCTGAGGTAATCATCATCACGGTCTTCCATTGGCATGGCCAGCCTGCTTTTCTTTAACTGGTTCAGCTTATCGTCCATCAGGACGGTAGTGATCATGAAGAGGCGTTTATTCTTTTTGTTGATCTTGAAAACGATGATCTTGCTTTTGTCTTCGCTGGAAAGGACCGTATATATTTTGCTGTCGCTGCCGGCTCCTACCTGGGTAGTGTCCAGCTCTACCAGATCCCCTATTTTCTGGCCTTTTCCGTCAATTTTGGCTGCCACGCAATAGATGATATTCTTTTTCCGGTACTGGTAGATCATATAAGCAAAATCGCTATATGGGAAAAAATCAACATTGATCACGCGGTCATTGTCGGGCAGGTAGTCCTGGTCCACTTTAGCCACCTGTTTCATGTCATTGTCCAGGATAGCGATCCAATTGCTGTTGCGGATGCTTTTATAAACAAGAAAATTGCCATTAATCTTGCCAACGATCTCGAAATTCAGGCGGCGGGTATCATCTTTATCCGGTTCGGAGTAAACGATCCGCTGGGAACTGGCTGATAATCCGGCAAGCAATACTAGTAGGCATAATATCCATCTTCCCCCGATCATAATATTCTGATTTTTTGCTCGTTAAAGTTACAGTTTGACTGTTAAAAAGGTAATTTTTATTTACCAAAGATGCGGGAAATCCCCGGATTACATGAACGGTTGTTAGGCGCAAAAATTGCCGGAAGGGTTGCGTATCCCTAATCTTTTAACACCTTATAGCCTGTAATTGAATTTTGCATATACCTTTGCAGACATTATAGCCTTGAATACAAGGTCTGTACCAGCACAACAACAACATAGATAGTGAAAATACCCACTAACAGAGTCACAGCCGCAGGACTCGTCATTGCTCTTGGAATTATTTACGGCGATATAGGAACATCTCCCCTGTACGTTTTTAATGCCATTATTGGCGGAAGGGTTGTCAGTGAAGACCTGATAGTTGGGTCTTTGTCCTGTATTATCTGGACGCTTACTCTTCAAACAACCATTAAATACGTAGTCCTGATTCTCCGGGCGGATAACCGGGGGGAAGGTGGCACATTTGCACTTTATGCCCTCGTCCGGCGAAGGAAAAAGTGGCTGGTCATTCCCGCTATGATCGGTGGAGCGGCTTTGCTGGCCGATGGAATTATTACCCCGCCTATCTCTATTACTTCTGCAATAGAGGGATTGGAAGAGCTTCCCAAATTGCGGGGAATGCCAACGGATACGGTCGTGATCATTGTACTGATCATCCTTTGCATATTCTTTTTCCTTCAGCAGTTCGGCACAGCTTCCATTGGTAAGATTTTTGGGCCGGTAATGTTCATCTGGTTCACCATGCTGGCAGTACTGGGTGCTGTTCACGTATCAGACGACCTGGCGATCTTCAAAGCATTAAGCCCTTACTACGCTATAGAGTTCCTCCGCACTTACCCTCATGGTTTCTGGCTGCTGGGCGCGGTGTTCCTGTGTACCACGGGAGCCGAAGCGCTTTATGGCGACCTGGGACACTGCGGCCGGGGCAATATCCGGACCACCTGGATATATGTAAAAACCTGTTTGCTGATCAACTATTTCGGCCAGGGTGCTTATTTGCTGGCCCACCGGAACGGGCTCGAGATGACGGAGGTTACCAAAAGAACAATGGGGATTAATGCGTTTTATGATCTTATGCCGGAATGGTTCATCATCCCGGGCGTGGTCATTGCTACCGCAGCTGCCATTATTGCCAGCCAGGCGATGATCTCCGGCGCGTTTACGCTGATCAGTGAAGCTATGCGATTGAATCTTTGGCCAAAAGTGAAGATCCGTTACCCGTCGGAAGAAAAAGGACAGCTTTTTATTCCTGCAATCAACCTGCTTTTGTTTGTAGGTTGTGTGGGCGTAGTGCTTTACTTCCGCAAATCATCCAATATGGAAGCGGCTTACGGTCTCGCCATTATTGTGACGATGCTGACCACTACCATTCTTTTTGCCAATTACCTGGTACTGCAACGGAAAGGTGCGATATGGATATGGATTTTTCTGATCGGTTATTTTATTGTGGAAACCGGCTATTTCGTAGCCCTGATGGATAAGTTCATTCATGGTGGTTATATCACATTGCTGGTTGGAGGTCTGATGTTCCTGGTAATGTATGTATGGTTCAGGGCGCGGCGTATCAAGAACCGCTATGTTGAATTTGTGCGGATGGAACATTATATCCCCAAGATACAGGAACTGAGCAATGACCGGAGTGTGCCGAAATATGCCACCCACCTCGTATATCTTACCAGCGCCAATAATCCAAAAGAGATCGAGCATAAGATCATCTATTCCATACTGAATAAAAAACCCAAGCGGGCAGATATTTACTGGTTTGTACATGTAGACACGCTGGATGATCCTTATACCTGCGAATACAAAGTGGAACATATTATTCCCAATGATATCATCCGGGTGGATTTCCGTTTGGGATTCCGGATGGAACCGCGGATCAACCTGATGTTCCGTAAAGTAGTGGAAGATCTTGTGGCCAATAAAGAAGTAAATATCATCAGCCGTTATGAAAGCCTGGCCAGCAGCAATACTGTAGGCGATTTCCAATTCATGGTAATGGAAAAATACCTGAGCCAGGACAATGAACTGCCTTTTATCGAACGCGTGATCATGAAGCTGCACTTCTGGCTGAAAGAACATAGTCTTTCAGAAGAAAGAGGTTTTGGACTGGATGCTGCGAATGTAACCGTGGAGAAGTTTCCGCTGATAGTAGCACCGGTGACGAATTTGCGGCTGAAGCGGATAGAGGATTAAGTATTGAAATGGATAGTTTAAGGTTCAAATGTTTAATAGCTTAAAGGTTTGCTATCTTTAAACTATTAAACATTTGAACTTTTAAGCCTTGCTAACTGTCAACTTCCCTGGTTTTATCTGGTACGTTCTGGGTGGCATTGCGCTGCTTTCTGTCCTGGCTTATTTCCTGCAGGAAAAATTTATTTTCAAACCGGAGAAGCTGGCGCAGGATTTCCAGTTCAAATATGATATCCCTTTCCGTGAATATTTTTTTGATGTGGAACCCGGCGTGCGGATCAACGGGCTTCATTTTTACCGGGAAGCGCCGGCAGGACTGATCCTGTATTTTCATGGCAATAGCCGGAGTATTAAAGGATGGGCAAAATATGCCAGGGATTTTTACCGCTATAATTATGATGTAGTGCTGGTTGATTACCGCGGTTTTGGTAAAAGCACCGGCAAGCGAAGTGAAAAAGAAATGCTGGATGATATGCAGTTCGTGTATGAAACTTTGCTGAAGAAATACAACGAGCAGCATCTCATCATCTATGGACGCAGTATTGGCAGCGGCTTTGCCAGCAAGCTGGCTTCAGACAATAAACCGAGATACCTGATACTGGATGCGCCATATTATAGTTTCCGGAAAGTGGTGGAACGGTTTCTTCCTATCTTACCGGTAAAATATGTGTTGCGATATCACCTGCGAACGGATAAATGGATCAGGAAAGTGAATTGTCATACTTATATTATTCATGGCACGCGTGACTGGCTGATCCCTATCCGGCACAGCGAGCGGTTACAAAAACTTAACCCTCATAAAATAACTTTGATCAGGATACATGGTGGCGGTCACAATAATCTTCCGAAGTTTGACGAGTACCATAATTTCGTGAGGGATATTCTGAAGTATTAAACAGATGTATATGCAAGTGAAACTCTACTCCTTCTTTTTTATTCTTGCCATTGTTTTCATTTCCTGCAAGAATGCAGAAAAACTCTATCAGCAGGGCCGCTATGACGAGGCAGTGGAGCAGGCGGTAAAAAAACTGGCCAAGAAACCGGGTGATCCCGCCATGCTGGATATTCTTCAGAATGCCTATCGCTTTGCAGTAAGCGATCATGAAAAAAAGATAGAGAACTATACCAACAGTAATTCAGACCTGCGCTGGGAAAATATTTACAGGGAATATACTATCCTGCAAAGCCTGTATGAATCTATCCGCCACTCTCCTTCCGCGTATGGGCTTGTGCAGCCTACGGATTATTCCTCCTTTGTAACAACTTATAAAGAAGAAGCAGGCAATGTGCGTTATGAAAGAGGGTTGGAACTGATGGACCAGAATACAAAGAAAGGTTACCGTGATGCGTATAACGAATTCCAGAAAGCGCTGTCATTAAAACCCGGTGATCTTTCCATCAAGCAAAAAATGGATGAAGCGTTTGTTAATGCCGTTACCAACGTGGTGGTTTTACCACCCAGCCGTTTTGGATTTCAATACAGCTCTTATCTCTACGACTTCAACAATTTCAATTATGATATGCTGCGTTATCTGAACAATAATAACCGCAGCCAGTTTCTCCGTTTTTATTCCCCTAACGAAGTGATGAATTTGCGGCCAGATAACACAGTTGAAATGCGTTTCACCGATCTGAATATCGGCCGGTACAATGACCAACGGAGTACCAGGGAAGTAAGCAAGCAGATTGTTGGTAAGGAAAGAGTGATCAAACCCGATTCCATAGTCAGGGAATATATCACGGTAAAAGCAAGGATCACTTCCGTCACCCGTGTGTTGCAGGCAAATGGTCTTTTGCAGGCAACGGCACATGATATCAACAACCGCTACTTATGGAGTGATACTTATCGCGCTGATTACAGGTGGGTGTACAGTTTTGCCACATACACCGGCGATGAAAGGGCATTGAGCGATGAAGATAAAAGGATCATCAACCAGCGGGAGCAATTCCCCCCGTCCAATGATGAGATCATCCGCGTGATTATGAACGATATCCTGAATAAGGCCCAGTGCGGGATAAGCGATTATTATAACCAGCGGTTTTAAACCCTGTTTTTTACTAATTTACACGACGATGAAACAATACACCCGGCGTAATTTTATATCAACGGCTGCAGTGCTGGCCACTGCACCGACAATTATTATCCCATCATCTATGCAACAAACATCTTCCCAGGTAGTGCACCATGTTTTTTTCTGGTTAAAAAATCCTGGCCTTGAAGCAGACCGCAAACAATTAATTGAAGGTTTAAAAACCCTGTCGGCTATAAAAGAAGTAAAGAAACTGCTGATCGGCACACCGGCTTCTACTGAAAAACGGGAAGTGGTAGACAACAGTTATGATGTTTCTGAACTGATGTATTTCGATTCCGTAAAAGACCAGGACGCCTACCAGGTGCATCCCATTCATAAAGCTTTTGTGGAGAAGTATAGCCATCTGTGGGAGAAGGTGGTGGTGTATGATATGTTGGTTGTTTAAACAGTATAATAACCATCATGCAAAAAGCAAGAATCCGTAAACTCTGGAAATGGCTGCAAATAATTGTTGTGGTTTACCTCGTTTGCGGTATAGCATTATATTTTCTGCAGGATAAATTCTTTTTTCATCCTCAAGCCCTTCCGGCGGAACATAAGTTCAGTTTCAATCAGCCATTTGAAGAAGTGTATCTGCCGGTGAACAATGAAAAGAACCTGAGCATTGTTCGTTTCACCGTTCCGGATTCTGTTTGCAAAGGCATTGTATTATATTTTCATGGCAACAGGAAAAACGTAGAGCGTTATGCGCAGTATGCAGTTTCCTTTACACGCAACAACTATGAAGTGTGGATGATGGATTATCCTGGCTTTGGCAAAAGCACAGGGGAGCGGACAGAAAAAATATTATACAACGACGCGCTTATCCTTTATAATATGGCGAGGGGCCGTTTTTCCAGCGATAGCATTATTCTTTACGGTAAATCATTGGGATCAGGACTTGCTGCACAACTGGCTTCCATAAGAGAGAGTAAGCGGTTGATCATGGAAACGCCTTATTACAGCTTTGATGCATTGGCTTCGCATTATGCATTTATATACCCTGTGAGCCTGATGCTTCATTATCATTTCCCCACCAATGAATATTTCAGCCATATAAAAGAACCTGTTACGCTTATTCATGGTACGGATGATGAAGTGATACCTTTCAGTCAATCCAAACGGCTGCTGAAAATAGCTCCGCAGGGAACAGAACTGATTACTATCAGCAGGGGAAGGCATAATGACCTGGCAGATCATAGGCTATTCCAGGAAAAAATAGATTCGCTACTCCGCTATTAGTTAAATCGGTACCACATTCGCCGGCCTGTTCTTGCGTATCTTTTCCGGGATCGTTCTTAATATCTCTTCTTTGAGTGCATCAATCAACGCTTTCTTTACAAAATTGCGGTGAACCACCAGGCTTACTTCCCGCATGGGTGAAGGTTTTTTGAAATAGCGGATCAGTTGGGTTTGACGTGCAGGCATATCGAGCGTAGCCAGTTCGGGAATGATGGTAATTCCATCGTTCATCTCCACCATACGCCGGAGGGTTTCTATACTTCCGGCTTCATAATCAAAAGAGCTTCCTTCCTTGCTCATTTTGCGCAATTCGCAAAGGTTCACGATCTGGGAACGGAAGCAATGTCCTTCTTCGAGCAGCCATAATTTATTCGGATCAATGTCCTGCGGCAGGATATAGGATTTTTCATACATGGCATTCTTTCTCGACACATAGGCCATCAATTCTTCATAAAACAATATAAATTCTTTGATGCCTGCTTCCTGTAAAGGAGTAACAAGAATACCAGCATCAATTTTTCCTTCACGCAGGCGGGCAATGATCAATTCGGTCATCATTTCATGCACGACCAGTTTTACTGAAGGGAATTTTTTTGCAAATGGCTGAATAAAGAGGGGCAACAGATAAGGTGCTAAGGTGGGAATGATACCGATCCGAAGTTCGCCGGTGAGCACCCCTTTTTTGTTTTGCAGTTTTTCCAGCAACAGGTTTTTTTCTGCCAGTATCAC
>CBHEUU010000005.1:0-21216 GCA_965990355.1 uncultured Chitinophagaceae bacterium | reverse complement strand
TGCCGGAGGCAACTGGACGAATGATGCGGCTTACGAGTATGAAGGATATTTCCAAAGAAAATATGGTTCTTATGCTTCACAAACCGGCGCTCCGGTAGGTGAATTGAATTATGGAACCAATTGGCGCCTTATCAGGTATTCAGATATATTGCTGATGGCGGCCGAAGCATATTACCGCGCAGGCAACGAACCACGTGCCCGCGAAGAACTCAAAAAAGTAAGAGTGAGGGCAGGCCTTCCGGAAGTGACTGCTTCCGGTACAGCTTTGTTTGACGCAATTGTATTGGAGCGCGAACTTGAACTGGCTTTTGAAGGATACCGTTATCTCGATCTCGTTCGCTGGGGAAAAGCAGCTGCCGAACTGGGTTCATTAGGTTTTAAAACAGGTAAGCACGAACTGATGCCTATTCCTGACAATGAAGTAAAGACCGGTGGACTTTCACAAAATACAGGTTATTGATCCATTAAACAATTCATCTCCGTTCAACCGGAGATGATTGTTTAACTAAAAAAATCCTTATGAAGGTAGCTTTTGTGTTTGTTGTTTGTTTGGGACTGCTTTCGTGTTCAAAAAGTGATGGTGATGAATCCGGAGGAACTTATACTCCTCCAGGTCCGCCTGAAGATAAAAACTGGAAATTCGAAACCACACCGGTTTGGGCTGAAGAATTCGATTATAACGGGGCACCTGATCAGAGCAACTGGTATTATGATATTGGAGGAAGTGGCTGGGGGAATAATGAATTGCAGTATTATACCAATAGCACCAATAACGCTATGGTAGCTAATGGTATCCTTACTATCACTGCCAGGAAGGAGGCAATGGGTAGCATGAAGTACACATCCGCCAGGCTGCTTTCCAAAAACAAAGGAGATTTCCTTTATGGCAGGGCTGAAATAAGAGCAAAAGTACCAGGCGGACGTGGCAGCTGGCCGGCGATCTGGATGTTGCCTACTGATTGGGCTTATGGCGAATGGCCCAAATCAGTCGAAATAGATATTATGGAGCATGTTGGGTATGACTCCAATATGGTGCATTTCAGTGTACATACACAGGCTTATAACCATGCTATCAACACTCAGAAAACGAGTACCAAGCTGATCCCGACAGCCATAACAGAATTCCATAATTACCGGGTAGACTGGACGCCTTTTGCAGTGCGTGGCTATTTTGATGATGCGCTGGTATTCACTTTTACCAATGAAGGGAAAGGCTCTGCTACCTGGCCGTTTGATAAACGGTTTCATTTAATATTAAATGTTGCGGTGGGTGGTAACTGGGGCGGTTTGCAGGGAGTGGATGATACAGCATTCCCCGTAGCCATGGAAGTTGATTATGTACGTCTTTATAAAATGATCCCGTGATGCGAATATATTATTATAACCGTACTGCTACAGACGGTTTTAAAGAAGCCCATAGATAAGGCAATCGTTAAGCACTTAGCAGCAGTTAGTGCAGGGCGGGTTGTTTTTAAACAGGCCCGCCCTTTTTATTTTATATAGCTGCCCACTCTATCTTTTATCTATCCTTTATCATTCTCCATCCCGGTTTGGTACTATTGTTGAAGTATCCGGCTTGTTTCAAAGCCCCTGAAAAATTGATATAGATATTTAAGTAAATATTTCCCGGTAAACCACTTTGCGCTGAGAAATCTTAACCAGATCTGCATGATATAGATATACTCAAAATTGTTTGAGGATGCTTTTAGCTGCGGGAGCCGTTTCTGAGATTATCAGGTTTGTCCAGGTACTTTGCTGGATCATTCTTCCTGTTTTAGCCCTGGTTATTTTATTGACCGTCTTTTTGCATTACCGCAAAAAGAAAAAGAATGAGGCAGAAGCATTGCCTGCTGAGGAATTGCTTCCTGTTCCTGCAACGCTTGTGCAGGGGAAAAGCCCTGCTGATTACATACTCTTCGATCATTCCGGTCTTGTGGACCAGTACCATAATAAACTTTGCCATAGCCAGGCAAAGTATACTGCCCTGCGGCATGATTTCTCCAGGCTGGAAACAAAATACACTGCTTTAGCGCTGTATGCATCGAATCACACCTATAACCCTAAAGAAAAAACAATGGAAAATCCCACCGTACAACTAAGCCCTGTAATGCAGGAAGAAATTGACTCGCTGATCAAAAAACATAAAGCTGAAAAACAGGAGTGGAAAGAAAAAAATGAACGGCTGGCACATTCCTACCGCAGCCTGGAACAGGAAAATAATCTTTTACAGGCAAAACTGGAACTGGCCACTGCCACCACAGAAGAAGGGAGGGCATTGCTGGTAAATAAATGGGCGGAAGAGAACAGTATACTAAAAGATAAACTGGCGGAGCACGATTACCTCAGCGATATAGTGGAAGAAAAAAAATCACAAATAACTTTCCTGCAAAATCAATTGGAGCAAAAGATAGTGCTTCAGCATGCGGCAGAACATCAAACATCCCAGCTGCAGGCAGAGCTGGTGACAAAGGAAGAATTGTTGCAGCAAAAAGAACAATTGCTGAATGAAAAACTGCAGGAAACCGCTGCCCTCCGGGAGCAATTAAGCGCTCAACAGGAGATACTGCATGCCACTGCTGAGAAATTAGCTGTTTGCAAACAACTTACGCGGAAGTTTTATGAAGAATTCGCTGGACTGGAATAGCCGGGGGTCAATCCACATGTTCCTCACACCCCACTTCCACACCCGTGCTTTTCACTAACTTGCACTCATGCAACAATACCTTTCCCTGCTGCAGCATATCCTGGACAACGGCACGCATAAAACAGACCGTACCGGCACCGGTACGCAAAGCTGTTTCGGGTACCAGATGCGGTTTGACCTTCAGAAAGGCTTTCCCCTGGTGACCACCAAGAAAGTACACCTGAAAAGTATTATTTATGAATTACTGTGGTTTCTTAAAGGTGAAACAAATATCAGTTACCTGAAAGAGCATGGGGTGAAGATATGGGATGAATGGGCTGATGAAAATGGAGAATTGGGTCCTGTTTATGGAAAGCAATGGCGCAGCTGGGAAGGAAAAGATGGTAAAATAGTAGACCAGGTAACTGATCTCATCAAACAGATCAAATCCAATCCCGATAGCCGCCGGCTTATCATCAGTGCATGGAATGTGGCTGATCTGCCGGAAATGGCTTTGATGCCCTGCCACACCATCTTCCAGTTTTATGTGGCAGATGGAAAACTGAGTTGCCAGTTGTATCAACGTTCCGCCGATGTATTCCTGGGAGTGCCTTTCAATATTGCTTCCTATGCTTTGCTCACAATGATGATCGCCCAGGTTTGCGACCTGCAACCGGGAGAATTCATTCATACTTTCGGAGATGTACATATCTACAGCAATCATACAGAACAGGTGCAGTTACAGCTGACAAGGGAACCATTCCCGCTGCCTGTGATGAAACTGAACCCCACAGTGAAAGATATTTTCAGTTTCAACTATGAAGACTTCACACTGGAAAATTATCAATCACATCCTGCCATTAAAGCTCCTGTAGCAGTATAAGGCAATCATATTTATTGAACCATGATCATTACGCTTGTTGTTGCAGCTTCGAGGAATAACGTGATAGGGAAAGATAACCAGTTGCTCTGGCGTCTTCCCAATGATACCCGTTATTTCAAGAATGTAACCTGGGGCATGCCGGTGGTTATGGGGCGCAAAACATTTGAATCACTTGGCAAGCCACTCGCCGGCCGCACTAATATTGTGCTGACGCGAAACACCGGTTGGAAAACACCCGGTGTTGCCACCGTTAAAAGCCTCGACGATGCGCTTTTCCTGGCCAAAGAAATGGATGTGAAAGAAGTGATGGTGATCGGTGGCGGTGAAATTTACAAGATGGCCATGCCAAAGGCAGGACGGATTCACATTACAAGAGTGGAAGCCGAGCTGGAAGGAGATGCTTATTTCCCTGAAATAGATCCGCTGTTGTGGCAACTTGTAAGCAGGCAGGATCATCCGGCTGATGAAAAACATCAGTATGCTTATTCATTCCAGGTTTGGGAACGGCGTCCTCTTTAAATTACTTTTGCGCGGTGTTCAATAAACTACAACTTCTCTGGAAATATATCCGCTATTACAGCACAGCATACAATGGCAAAGGCCATGGCATGCATTCTCCATTTGTGTATGATTTTATCATCAGTGTTTTAAATGATAAAACACATTACCCGGATTATGATAAAGTAGAAGCCTTGCGCCGGCAACTTTCAGCAGATAATACCATTCTTGAAGTGAATGACCTGGGAGCGGGTTCCGTTAAAAACAACCGGCCAGGCAGGAGTATTGCAGATATTGCACGTCATGCAGCAAAGCCGCCCAAATTCGGACAGCTATTGTACAGGATGGTGAAGTATTATCAGCCGCAGTATATACTTGAGTTAGGGACTTCACTTGGTCTTACCACGCAATACCTGGCAATGGCCCATCCTGGCGGCAGCCTCACTACTATTGAAGGAGCTGCGTCTGTTGCTGCAGTGGCGGAGGAAAAAATAAAAGCAGCAGGTATTACGAATGTGCAATTACTGAGAGGCAATTTTGATGAACTGTTGCCGGAAGTATTGAAAAAACAAGAGCGCCCCGGTTTTGTTTTTATTGATGGTAATCATCGTGAAGAACCAACAATCCGTTATTTTGAACAACTGGCTGCCGCAGCCCATAATGACACTATTTTAATATTTGATGATATCCACTGGAGCCGGGAAATGGAACAGGCCTGGGCTTATATTAAAGCGCATCATGCAACCCGTTGCACAATTGATCTGTTTTTTATAGGCATCGTATTGTTCCGCCAGGAATTCCGCGAAAAGCAGGATTTTACCATCCGGTTTTGATCAATTCGTAGAATTACTTAACCCGCTGTCGAATTTTTAATATCTTCGGGCCGTGTGGTAATGATATTCTCCCATAATAAATTGAACCACTTTCATGACCATCGGATTGATTAAAGAGCCCACCCATGAAACACGCGTATCCCTCCTGCCGGAGGCTGTTGCGACTCTCACAAAAAAAGGAATCACGGTACTGGTAGAAGAAAACGCAGGCGAAAAAGCCTATTACAGCAATGCTGATTATGAAAAAGCGGGAGCGCTGATCAAGAATCGTGTTGAAGTGATTACAGGCGCCCAGGTATTGCTGGCCATCAATACGCCCGAAACGGCGGTTGCTTTTCCAGGAGGCCAGGTACTGATCGGCATATACCAGCCATTGTATAATCCTGTTTTGATGAAAGAATGGGCTGCTGAAAAATTGACTGTGTTCTCCCTTGATATGCTTCCGCGTACCACGCGTGCGCAGGCAATGGATGTACTGAGTTCCCAGGCTAATATTGCCGGTTATAAAGCTGTATTGCTTGCAGCTAATAGCTATAGCCGTTATTTCCCTATGTTCATGACTGCTGCGGGAAGCATCGCTCCTGCAAAAGTATTGATATTGGGTGCTGGTGTGGCCGGATTGCAGGCGATTGCTACTGCAAAAAGATTGGGTGCTGTAGTGGAAGTGTTTGATACACGTCCGGCAGTGAAAGAAGAAGTGATGAGCCTCGGTGCAAAATTCGTGGAAGTGGAAGGCGCAGCAGATGCGAGCAAAGCCGGGGGCTATGCAGTGGAGCAAACAGAAGAATACAAGCAAAAACAGCAGCAACGTATTGCTGAAAGCATTGCCAAAGCGGATATTGTGATCACCACGGCACAGATCCCGGGTAAGAAAGCGCCAATATTGATAACAGAAGAAATGCTTCGCGCCATGCGCAATGGATCTGTTATTGTTGATCTGGCTGCTGCTACCGGTGGCAATACTCCTGTTACAAAAAATAACGAAACGGTTAACTATAATGGAGTGGCTATTATTGGCAACTCCGCCCTGCCGTCTACCATGCCTTCTGATGCCAGCAAGCTGTATGGTAAGAATGTGCTGAACTTTCTGCAACTGATCACCACCAAAGAAGGGCAATTGAACCTTAACTGGGAAGATGATCTGGTAAAAGGAAGTTGCATTGTCCATGACGGAGCAGTGGTAAACGAACGGGTAAAAAACCTGTAGGTTGATCTATTGCCTGCCACCGCAAACAACACACGATTATTTTGAAACAATCACTTTATGAATAATTTTCTTTCCTGGATACACGATAATCAGCAGATCATCTATATCGTGATCCTGATGATATTTGTCGGCATCGAAGTGATCGGCCGTGTGCCCAGTGTACTGCATACTCCATTGATGAGTGGAGCCAACGCTATTCACGGTGTAGTGATCATCGGTGCGATTATCGTAATGGGTAAAGCCGAATCAGATAATTACCTGGCATTGATACTTGGTTTCCTGGCTGTGGTATTGGGTACGCTGAATGTAGTGGGAGGTTTTGTGGTAACGGACAGGATGTTGGAAATGTTCAAAAAGAAAAAGAAGTAATTTATGGAGCTTAACATACTTACACTCTGTTACCTGGTCGGCTCAGTGACCTTTATTGTTGGTTTAAAAATGTTGTCAAACCCTGCTACTGCAAGAAAAGGAAATCTTGTTGCAGCAGCAGGTATGATCATTGCCATTCTCGGCACTATCTTCCTCTATGAAGAAGATGGACAGAAGCTGGGTAATTACGGATGGATATTCGGTGGTATTGCAATAGGAACGCTCATTGGTTTTATGGCTGCCAAAAAAGTGAAGATGACAGCCATGCCGGAGATGGTGAGCCTGTTCAACGGTATGGGAGGTGCCTGTGCTGCATTGATCTCTATAGTTGAGTTTGATCACATGATGGAGCGTCCGCCTTTTGCAGAAGGATTCACCGCATTTCCTCCCCTGAGTTTTTTATTGGAAGAGCCCACTGTTCCCTACGGCAAAATATTGATCATCCTGCTTGGTCTGATCATCGGGTCTGTATCGTTTGCGGGAAGTATGATCGCCTGGGGCAAGCTGAACGGAAGCGTAAAAGATTTTTCTTTTAAAGGACAGCATATTTTCAATATTGTATTGCTGCTGGCGATTCTTGGACTCGCAGCTTATCTCATAACGAATATTAAAGAAACCAATCATCTCCTGTTCTATGTGATCTTCGGTCTTTCACTGGTATACGGAGTGTTCTTTGTATTTCCCATTGGCGGTGCGGATATGCCGGTGGTTATTTCTATACTGAATTCATTCACCGGTGTGGCTGCGGCCTGCGGAGGATTTTTATATGATAATAAAGTAATGCTTACCGGTGGTATTCTTGTTGGCGCTGCAGGTACATTGCTTACCATACTGATGTGTAAGGCAATGAACCGCTCCCTCCTGAATGTATTGATCGGTTCATTTGGCGGAAATGCCAAAGCCGGGGTTGAAGGTGGCAAGCAACAGGGCGCTTACAAAGAAATATCACTTAGCGATACGGCTGTAGTAATGAGCTATGCGCATAAAGTGATGATCGTGCCAGGTTATGGATTGGCAGTTGCCCAGGCGCAGCATGCCTGTCATGAACTGGAAAAATTGCTGGAATCAAAAGGAGTGGAAGTAAAATACGCCATTCACCCTGTGGCAGGCCGTATGCCTGGCCATATGAACGTGTTGCTTGCAGAAGCTGATGTGCCTTATGACAAACTCCTGGAAATGGAGCAGGCTAATGAAGAGTTTGCTACAACTGATGTAGTGTTGGTACTTGGTGCCAATGATGTGGTGAACCCCGCGGCTAAAACAGATCCCTCTTCGCCTATATATGGTATGCCGATACTGGATGTTGAATTGGCAAAGAATTGCATCGTTAATAAACGGAGTATGAAACCGGGTTATGCAGGTATTGAGAACGATTTGTTCTTTCAACCAAAAACATCCATGCTGTTTGGCGATGCTAAAAAAGTGCTGCAGGACCTGATAGGGGAGATTAAGAATTTATAGTCTTAGTTTTGCCTGTGCAAATCCCTGATTTTTTACTTGATTCACTTGAAGGCATCAAAGGCTATGATAAAATGGCTTTTGAAAAAGTGCATGCATCCGGCAGGCAGGTTACTTCTATAAGATTGAACCCGGCCAAACCATTGAAGCAGTTTCCGCATGCGTATATTTCGCCGCTGACAGCAATGTCCATTCCCTGGAGTAGCTATGGATATTATTTATCTGAACGTCCTTCTTTCACTTTCGATCCGCTTTTTCATGCTGGTTGTTATTATGTGCAGGAAGCCAGCAGTATGTTCCTGGAACAAGCAATCATACAAACCACAGACACAACGAAGCCTTTGCGTGTACTCGATCTTTGTGCTGCTCCCGGCGGTAAATCAACACACCTGCAATCGTTGCTTTCTAAAAACAGCTTGCTGGTGAGCAATGAAGTGATAAGAACACGTGTCAATATTCTCAAAGACAATATCATCAAATGGGGCAGCAGCAATGTGGCCGTTACCCATAATGATCCGCGCGATTTTGCGAAGCTGGAAAATTATTTTGATGTCATTGTTGTGGATGCACCCTGTAGTGGCAGCGGCTTATTCCGCCGCGAACCTGAAGCAATGGAAGAATGGAGCCTGGATAATGTTGCCCTTTGCAGTCAGCGTCAGCAAAGAATACTGGCAGACGCCTGGCCTGCATTAAAGAATGGAGGCTTACTGGTATATTCCACCTGCTCTTATTCCAGGGAAGAAGATGAAGCAATTGCTGATTGGGTGATGGAGTCGCTTAGTGCTGGTACACAGCAGCTGAAAATTGAGGACAATTGGAATATTGTGGAAGTGCAGGGCAATAGCGGCGCCTACGGTTATCGCTTCTGGCCTGATAAACTGGATGGAGAAGGATTTTTTATCGCCTGCTTTCGCAAAACAGAAGGGGATGACTCGCCCGTGCTGAAAAGCAAAACCAAACCAACTCCTGTCAATAAAAAAGATATTTCCTTATTACGGAAATGGCTGAAAGAGGAAGATCATTACTTTCTTCAGCATGAACAGACGGTGTATGCCTGGCCGCAGGAACTGGAGCAGGATTATAACTGGTTGTTAAATAATCTGCGTATCATTTACTCAGGAACGATTATTGGGGAATTGATGCGGGATAAATTAGTGCCTGACCATGCACTGGCCATGTCGGGCATACTTAGCGAAACGGTTGAAAGAACATCGCTCAATTATGACGAAGCTATTGCATATCTCCAGCGTAAAGATCTTAAACTGGAAACGGCCAGTAAAGGCTGGCAACTGGTATGTTTTGAAGAGCACCCGCTTGGCTGGATCAATGCTTTGCCCAACAGGATCAACAATTATTATCCGAAGGAATTCAGGATACTGAAAGATAAAACCGAATAGTGCTTATTAAATATCTCTGCGGTATATTTACCAATTAAAAACCACATCTTTGTGACCCAAACCTGGTCATTATGAAAAAGACCTTTTTAATCATTTTCCTGTTTGTTGCTGCCATCATTCAATCCCAGGCTCAAAGTGAGGGATTGGCTGTTAAACATGGCGATAAAGGCTTATACCTCGATCATACTGTTGCGTCCGGCCAGGGCCTTTATTCTGTTGGACGGTTGTATAATGTGAACCCGAAACATATTGCAGCTTTCAATAAAATTGATATGAACAAAGGCCTTGAAATAGGCCAGGTAATTCGTATCCCGCTTACTGATACCAATTTCACCCAGAAAAATAATAAAGGTGTTCCGGTTTATTACACCGTTGGTGCCAGTGAAGGCCTGTTGAAAGTAAGTACACTGAACAATAAAGTGACCATGCAAAAGCTGCGCGACTGGAACGGGCTTAAAAGCGATGCATTGCAGGTAGGACAAAAATTGGTGGTGGGTTATCTTGTTTCAAAAGAAATACAAATCCTTGCAGCCAATACGCCTAAAACAACACCTGCGAGAGAAGAAGAAAAAGCAGCGGTGAAAACAACGCCGGTAGAAGAAAAAGTGACTGCAAAAACACAAGCTGCGGCTACAGTGCAACTGGACCCTCCGCCTCCTCAAAGGGAAGAGCCTAAAAAAGAAGAACCGAAAAGAACAGAACCTGTTGTTGCCCGTCAGGAAAATGCTCCTGTAAGCAAAGAGCAGGGATATTTCAGAAGTTTTTATGAACAACAGGTAAAACAAAATCCTGTTTCAAAAAATACGACCGTAACAGCCAGCATTTTCAAAACATCCAGCGGATGGGAAGATGCGAAGTACTATTTGTTGATAGATGGAGTAACGACCGGAACTATTGTTCAGCTTACCAATCCGGATACCAACAAAGCCATCTATGCAAAAGTATTGGGAGACAGGAATGGTATCCGTCAAAACCAGGGCCTGGGCGTTCGCATCAGCAATGCAGGCGCTGCTGCTTTGGGAGTGAACGATTCGGAGAAATTCATTTTGAAGATTGCCTACTGAGAATAAGATTTTCCCACGAAATATATTCTTTGTTGTCTTTGTGGGAGATAATTCCCACAAAGACAACAAAGACCACAAAGGTTTAAAACAAGAATAGAAAACGAAAAAAATGGGAACTTACTGTGGAGTACTGTCAAAGCGATAGCCTCTTAAAAAATCGCCTGTCAGCATTCTTTTCTTTCCCTCCAATTGCAAATCTTTTACTTCAAGATAACCATCAGCACAGGCAAATTTCAGAAATTGCTTGCCGTCTGTTATATAATCTCCGGGAGCAACAGCCGGTTTTTCTCCCGGTTTCAGCACCTCTTTTCCGCCCAGGTATATCTTCAGTGTTTTTCCATCCATCGTGGTGAACGCGCCGGGAAAAGGGGAGAGACCTCTTACCAGGTTATGTACTTCTTCCACGCTTTTGGAAAAATCAATGCGGGTGGTTTCTGTGAATATTTTAGGTGCGTGTTTTAATTCCTGTTCATTTGTTATTGAGGACTGAGGCTGATGAGACAAGTCGCCATTGGCCAGGCCATTCACTGTTTTTACCAGCAATGCTGCTCCGATCTCTTTCATGCGGTCATGCACTTCACCGGCTGTTTCATTTTCACCGATAGGGAAACTTTCCTGCAGCAGAATATCTCCTGTATCTATTGCGTGTTGCAATTTAAATGTAGTAACGCCGGTTTCTTTTTCTCCATTGATCACGGCCCAGTTGATCGGTGCTGCGCCTCGGTACTGCGGAAGCAAAGAACCATGCAGGTTTACCGTTCCAAGCGGTGGCATATTCCATACCTGTTCAGGCAGCATGCGGAAGGCTACAACAATCTGCAAATCGGCTTTCAATGCTTTCAGCTCTTCAAGAAAAGCAGGATTTTTTAATTTTTCCGGTTGGAGTACCGGCAGATCATGTTCAACTGCATATTTTTTTACCGCACTTTCAGTAAGTTTCATACCGCGGCCTGCCGGTTTATCAGGAGCTGTTATTACGCCAACGATATTGTAGCCTGCTTTTACCAATGCATCCAGTGATGCTACGGCAAATTCAGGCGTACCCATAAACACAATGCGGGGAGAAGGCACTGCTCCGAATGTAACTGTATTAGGACCTGTTGGCTTTTGCTTAAGCTGGAATTCGATCATAGGGCAAAGATAAATGATTGCTTAAAGTTGATCATCTATACAGAAGATACTTTTCCCGTATAGCTTTAAACTTCTTTAATCCAGGCTCCCAGCTTTTCCGGATATCTTCTTCTTTCATGCCTGATTGTATTTGTTTTCGCAATTCACTGTTGCCGGCCAGCTTATCAAAAAAGCATTCTTCCATTTTTCCTGATTTGGGAATAATAAAGAAGCTGTCTTTTTGCGGGAAGAGGCGATATGCTTCCATCAGCCATTTCAGTTGAATTTTTCCATCCACTTTTTTTTCCACTTCTGCTACTGTGCCACTCAGGTCCCAGCCATGACAAAGCTGTCCATACAGCTTGGAGCTTTTGGCGCCTTCATTGGGGTTAGGAGTAAATGAATAAAGGTTTTCAGGAAGCGAAGGATGCCCGAATACCTGGAAGGGTTTGCTCGTTCCTCTTCCTTCACTTAATACAGTACCTTCAAAAAAACAGGTGGAGGGATAGAGATAAATGGATTGGATATTGGGAAGATTGGGAGATGGCTTAACAGGCAATACATACCTGCTGTTATGTGTATAATTTTCGCAGGTAATTACTTTCAGTGTAAATTCTTTCCGTTTTATTTTTTCATTCCATTCGGGTTTCAACCATTGCTCATTAGTAATCATCAGTGCATATTCACCGATGGTCATTCCGTATACAACCGGTACGGGTTGACGTCCAACAAAAGACTGGTATTTTTTATCCAGAATTGGTCCATCCACATAATGTCCATTCGGATTGGGCCGATCGAGAATGATCAAAGTCTTATCGAATTCAACAGATGCTTCTATCAATCCTTCCAGTGAAGAGATATAAGTATAAAACCGTACGCCGACGTCCTGTATATCGAATAAAATCATATCAACATTCTGCAGATCTTCTTTGGCTGGTCTTGTTTTGCTGCCATACAGCGATATAACGGGAATGCCCGTTTCTTTATCTGTATAATTGCCCACTTTTTCACCGGCATCCGCAGTACCACGGAATCCATGTTCAGGGCCAAAGATGGTGCTGATGGTAATACCCAGTTTACGCAGTGTGTCTACAAGGTGACTGTTACCTACCATGGAGGTAGGGTTGGCAAAAACACCAATGCGTTTACCCTTAAGCAGCGGCAGGTATTGATCGATTCTTTCGGCTGCGGGAATGATGTGTGAATTGGTTTGAGCTTTGCCGGGAAGATAGATGATGAGAGCAAAAAAAGCCAGTACGTAATATTTCATCCGGGTAAATTAATTATTAAAACTGGATTAAAATACAGTAAAATATTTACTCAGACGGTCCTAAATATTTCGATGGTTGCATTAGCCGAAATAGGCTAACTTGCGGTTAAATACTTAATTTAAAATACAGCAATGCAACAAGTAAAAAGTGGTGATAAGATTAAAGTGCATTATCACGGCCGCCTCACCAGCGGGGAAACATTTGATAAATCTGAAGGTCGTGAGCCTTTGGAGTTCGAGGTGGGGAGTGGTATGGTCATTAAAGGATTTGATGATGGTGTGACAGGCATGACCGTCGGCGAAAAGAAAACGATCAATATTCCTTTCCTGGAAGCGTATGGTCCCAGGAATCCTGAAATGATCATTGAAATGCCTAAAGACCGTTTTCCTAAAGATATGGAAGTGGAAGTGGGTATGCCACTCGGTATGAGTGACGGACAGGGACATCAATACCAGGTGGTGGTAACCGAGATCAAAGACGATGTGGTAGTACTTGATGCCAATCACCCGCTGGCCGGTCAGGACCTGATCTTCGATCTTGAACTGGTAGAGATCCTCGGTGGCAAACCGCTGATCATCGTTCCCTGATGATCCTGGATGAACCAATTGTTAAGACCTTTAACACATTCGGTTTATATTACAACATTACCTAACTTTGAACATACCAGCCTGGCCTTAGCCAGGCATTTTTGTCGGAATAAGTGCAGCTATGAAGACCACTGATAACGATAGGGTTGCCTGCTTATTTTAAAATTACAGTATGTTCGATCATTACACATTTACCGCAGCAGAAAGATTCCTGCGGTATGTTCAGATAGATACGCAAAGCGATCCTCAATCCGGATCGCATCCCAGTACGGCCAAACAAAAAGACCTTTCCAACCTGCTTGCACAGGAGTTAAAGCAGATCGGTCTTGCCGATGCCCATGCTGATGAATGGGGATATGTGTATGCTACCATTCCTTCCAATACAAACAAGAAAGTTCCTGTCATTTGTTTTTGCTCACACGTAGATACTGCGCCGGATTGCAGCGGCACCGGTGTTAAACCTATTGTGCATAAAAATTATCATGGACAGGATATCGTTTTGCCTGATGATAAAACACAGGTATTGCGACTGGAAGAATATCCCTATCTGCAAAAGCAAATCGGAAATGATATCATCACTGCAAGCGGCACTACCTTGCTGGGTTCGGATGATAAAGCCGGTGTAGCAGAGATCATGGACATGGTTAATTTTTTACAAACCCACCCTGAACTGAAACATGGGGAAATAAAAATATTGTTCACGCCTGATGAAGAAGTGGGAAAAGGCACCGCCAAAGTAGATCTTCAAAAACTCGGAGCTGATTTTGGTTATACCCTTGATGGAGGGGAAGCGGGCAGTCTCGAAGATGAAACATTCAGCGCAGACGGGGTGACCCTGATCATTCATGGTGTGATTGCACACCCGGGTTATGCCAAAGGCAAAATGGTGAATGCCATGAAAATCGCCGGACAGATACTGGCTGAATTACCGAAAGACCGCCTCTCACCGGAAAGCACAGAAGGCAAGCGGGGATTCATTCACCCTGTGAGAGTGGAAGGCCTGGCGGAAAAATGCACGATCGAATTTATCATCCGCGATTTTGAAACACCGGGGTTAAAAAAGAAAGAAGATTTTCTTAGAACACTGGTGGAAGAGACCATCCGTTTTCATACGGGTTCTTCTTTTGAATTTCATGTAACGGAGCAATACCGCAATATGAAAGAAGTGCTGGACCTTCATCCAGACATCGTTGAGTATGCTAAGATCGCTATTGCACGCGCAGGACTGGAAGTGAAAATGGAAAGCATCCGCGGAGGCACAGATGGCAGCCGGCTTTCTTTTATGGGATTGCCCTGTCCGAATTTGTTTACCGGTATGCAGGCTATTCATTCAAAGCTTGAGCATATCAGTGTGCGTGATATGAATAAAGCGGTGGAAACACTGGTGAAACTGGTGCAGATCTGGGAAGAGAAGAGCTAAAGAAAAATATATTCAATGATCAACGCTCAATATTCAATTCTCAATCACTTTACCTTTCAGGCAAATGCTTTAAATTGAACATTGAATATTGAGCGTTGATCATTGAACATTTTTCTTTTCCAATAAGAAGACATTACTTAACAACTCATAAGATTTTAGCCTGTCTTCTTTTGTTTCCGCAAAAGTGGCAACCACAATTTCATCTGTCTGGAAAGAGCTGGCTAATTCTTCGAATCTTATTTTTAATTCTGCCGGTGTGCCAATAAAATAACGTTGGCGATGATATTCCAACCGCTGCAGATCAGCTGGTGTGTACACATGGTCTTTTATATCTTCATAAGCATATAACTGCTGGTAATTACCTTTTTCAAAACTCAATAAACGATAGTCATACACAGCTTTTGCCTGCGCAAGTTTCTGTTCATCTTCAGAGCAGAAAGCAAATATGCCAACATTCGTAACAGGGGAGAGCAGGTCGCCGGAAGGTTTGAACTTGTCTTTATACAAACGGATAGCTTCAGGTCCGCCAACAGGATTGATGAATTGAGCATAAGAAAGCCCCATTCCAAAATGTGCGGCAATAAAGGCGCTTTCACCGCTGGAGGTCAATGCCCATAAAGCGGGTGAAGATTGAATGGAAGGAATGGCTTTTATTTTCCCGTTGAGGTTATTGGGTGAAGGTGTTTCTGAAAAGAAATCCTGCAGTTCTCTTATCTGCTGTATGTATTCCTGCGGGTCGAATGTGTTGGAAGGGTTCAGCAATTGCGAAGTAGCGCGGTCGCCGCCCGGTGCCCGGCCAATGCCAAGGTCAATCCGGTGAGGATAGAGCGCTTCCAGCAAACGGAAGTTTTCCGCTACTTTCAGGGCGCTGTGATTGGGTAGCATAATCCCACCCGAGCCCAGCCTGATGCGGCTGGTTTCACCTCCCAGCCTTGCCATGAACACCTCGGGTGCAGCACCGGCAAGTGTAACGGAATTATGATGTTCAGACAACCAGTAACGGGTATAGCCTTTACTGTCGGCCAGTTTGGCCAGTTCAATACTTTCCTGGAGGGATTCTTCAGCCGAACTGCCTTTGCGGATAGGCGTTTGATCAAGTATGCTTAATTTCAATTGCATGAAGAGAGAACAATCCGCAGACTAAAAGGTTGAACGGGTCGTTTACAATAGGGTATACAGAAAAATAAATTCATTTTCTGAAATTGTAAACCCTTTCCGCCTTACCGGTAAGGCGGAAAGGGTGTCTGAAGTTCGTTATTGCTTTATAATCTTCGTTACTTTCAAGCCATATATTTGTAAATGTTCAGGTCGTTTATCTTTTTCTTTGTCTTATGGTCAGTACAGGCCAGTTCCCAGGGATTGTTAGTGAATGGCGGTTTTGAAGACATGAACGTGTGCATGGAATATAATGTGGAATGTGCACCGGAAGCCTGGATGAGCTCTTCCAGCGGATTTGTCAACTATTTTAAAGATGCCGGCAGGGCGCATAGCGGTAACAATTGCATGGCCATTGAAGCGGCTCATTTTCAAAAACCATATAACAGAACTTACCTGCGGACCCGCCTGGTTTGCGGTTTGCGGAAGGATAATGTATATCAGATCAGTTTTTTTATCAAGTCTGCCCATCCCATAATGGACAGTGTAGGTGTTCTGTTCCTGGATTTTGATCCCCTTTATGGCAGAACCATTATGCGGGGACGTGAACCATCTTTTTATTTGAAAGGATCGGTGGATGCTTCTGTATTTGGAGACAGTGCCTGGCGTAAAGTGTCAGTAGATTACCGCGCTACAGGCAATGAGATTTTTATGTTGATAGGATATTTTGGGAAAAATGATTACAAGGGAAAAAAGCTTACTGAACTGGAGAACCGTTATTATATTTTCCTGGATGATTTTTCAATGACACCGCTTGATCCCAATGAACATTTATGCGCAGGCTGGGAGCAGGCGAAAGAAGATATTTACGGAGAAAATGAACGACATGAATTGCTTGACAGGAAAATCGTGTATTACCGCAATAAACTGCCGCCACCACCGCAACTGGAAAGAAACACTTATACTATCATTGATACATTGATATTGCCGGATATTCTTTTTGAAACAGGGAAAGCTGCTTTGCAGGCTGGTAGTTTCGGTGTGCTGGACAGTATTTGCAATGCAGCGAAAGGGAAGCAGATAGATTCACTTGTCATAAAAGGGCATACAGATAATACAGGCACTGCTGCAATCAACCAGGCATTGTCTGCCAACAGGGCAAAAACCGTAGCGGATTATATGGCGCCGCGTATCAGCATGAAGCCGGTGCCGGTGTTTATTTATGGCCTGGCCGACAGTATGCCGGTAGCTGCTAATAATACCCCGCAGGGAAGGCAGAAGAACCGCCGCGTAGAAATACTGCTTTATGTAAGGGAATAAAATTTATTTAATTCTTCCACCTTAGCTTATCTTTAGTTCATTAAATAGCTTGCAATGGACATAGGTAATTTTCTTCTGCACTACTGGTGGGTACTTGTTTTATTATTCATCATTTTCAGCGCATTTTTTACGGTCAACCAGGGGTATATTGGTGTGATCACCCTGTTTGGTAAATACCAGCGGATCGTAAGACCGGGATTGAGATGGAAAATACCCGTACTGGAGCAGATGTATAAAAAAATATCTATCCAGAACCGTTCGGTGGAGCTCGAGTTCCAGGCGGTAACGCAGGACCAGGCGAATGTATATTTCAAAAGCATGTTGCTGTATGCGGTGCAAAATGCGGATGAAGAAACAATCAAGCGTGTAGCATTTAAATTCATTACGGACAGGGATTTGATGCAGGCGCTCATCCGCACTATTGAAGGAAATATCCGTTCATTCGTTGCTACCAAGAAGCAGGCAGAGGTGCTGGGTCTTCGCCGCGAGATCGTGCAATATGTAAAAGTGGAGATTGATCATACACTGGAAGAATGGGGATATCATTTGCAGGACCTGCAGATCAATGATATCACCTTTGATAAAGTGATCCTCGATTCAATGAGCAAGGTAGTGGCCAGTAATAACCTGAAAGCTGCTGCAGAAAATGAAGGCCAGGCATTGCTGATCACCAAGACCAAGGCAGCCGAAGCGGATGGTAATTCCATCAAGATCTCGGCAGAAGCAGAAAAAGAAGCAGCGCGCTTGCGTGGTCAGGGTGTGGCATTGTTCCGTAAGGAAGTGGCTGCAGGTATGTCAGAAGCAGCAGAGCAAATGAAACAAGCCAATCTCGATACAAATGTGATCCTCTTCAGTATGTGGACAGAAGCGATCAAGAACTTCGCAGAATATGGAAAAGGTAATGTCATCTTCCTCGATGGCAGTCCTGATGGCATGGAAGGCACTATGAAGCAGATACAGGCGCTGATGGTAAAACAGGCGGGTACCAGCGATTTAAAGAAATAATTGAGCATTGAAAATTGAGCATTGAGCATTGAATATTGAATATTTATGTCATGACGCAGAATGTTCAATATTCAATGCTCAATTTTCAATGTTTAAAAGGCTGGCAAGCCATCAAATCCCCTTCGCTTGTTAAATTCCTCTAAAACTTCCCTCCGGGTCACAACGCGGCATTGTTTTTTTCGTTCAAGGACGTGGTTATTCAGGGCTGTTGATAATAATAGAAAACCTATTTGTATCGCTTGCCTTACATTTACGCACCTAAAGATGATCATCTATGTTTGACCTTTTACAGATTGTTGATACACTCACAGGCGCTGCTCCGGCTGGTGCTGTAGCAGGAAAAGAAGAGAGTATCCGTTTCTTCGATCTTATTTACATGGGTGGATGGATCATGATCCCACTGGGATTGATGCTGCTGCTGACTGTTTATTTCTTTGCAGAAAGGCAGATCGCTATCCGTCAGGCTTCACGTATTGATGCCAATTTCATGAATATCATCCGTGATCATATTGTGAGTGGCAATATTGCAGCGGCCCGCAGTTTTGCAAAGAATACGAATAATCCGGTGGCCCGGATCATTGATAAGGGCATACAGCGTATCGGCAAACCGATTGACAGTATTGATAAAAGCATGGATAATGTGGGGCAATTGGAAATGTATAAACTGGAAAAGAATCTTGGCGTATTGTCGTTTATTTCCAAAGCAGCGCCAATCTTTGGTTTCGTGGGAACACTGATCGGCCTGATGCAATTGTTTTCCAATATACACCGTGCCAATGAAGTAGAGATCGGTGTTATTTCACAAGGTATCTACACAAAACTTATAACTTCTATTACAGGACTGGTGATTGGTTTGCTGGCTTATCTCGCCCATAGTTATCTTGACACACAGATTGATAAAGCAGCCAATAAAATGGAAGCGGCATCTGCCGATTTCCTGGATGTATTGCAGGAACCAACAACCCGATAAACCGGCAGGCGAATGAAGTTCAGAAAAAAACATAGGGAACACTCCGAGGTATTTACCGATTCACTGAATGATATCCTGTTCATTCTGCTGATGTTCTTCCTCATCACTACCACGATGGCTAATCCCAATGTGGTAAAAGTGAATAATCCAAGAGGAACAAAAGATACCAAGGCCAAGCAGAATATTGTTGTTTCCATCAATAAAGACCAGCATTTCTTTATCGGCCAGCAGCAGGTTGATCCTTCTTTGCTGGATAGCTTTATAAAGCGTGAGGTCGACCGTATGCGTGCCACTGTTGACACGCCTTCTGTGGTGATCAATGCTGATACGATCTCTTATTACGGTGAAGTGTTCCGTGTGATGCAATCAGCCAAGAGGGCAGGAGCGAAAGTGGTGGCGAATGTGAAATGATCCCACTTTATGAAAGCGGTTGTGCTTTCACCATCCTGTCTTTTTCCTGCATATCCTTTTTTAATACGGCTGTATAATTTTCACTTTGGAAATGTTGCAATACCTCTGCTCCCAATCCTTCATGTATTTCCATGTAGATACTTCCGTCTTTTTTGAGATGTTCTTTTCCAAATGCTGCAATGGCTTTGTAAAATAAAAGTGCATCATTATCCGGAACAAACAAAGCCACGAACGGCTCATAGTTCAACACATTCAACTGCATTTCTTCTTTATCCTTTTCCGGAATATAGGGTGGATTACTGATGATAATATCAAATGAAGGAAGGGTAGACCTGTCGCGCAGGGATAAAAAATCCATTTCGACAAAATTCACCTCCACACCCAATGTTTGAGCATTTTCGCGGGCCAGAGCCAGCGCACCCTGACTAAGATCGCAGGCCCACACTTCGGCTTTTCCCAATCTTCGTTTAAGAGCTATGGCAATGCAGCCGCTGCCCGTGCCTATGTCGAGGATCCTGAGCTGGCTGAGGGGGAATTTGCAGTTGGCGATCACCCATTCCACCAATTCCTCAGTTTCCGGCCGGGGAATCAATACGTTAGCGTCCACTTTGAATTTCAGGCCGCAAAACCAGGCTTCCCCCAGCACATATTGCACCGGCTCATGGGTGAGCAGGCGTTCGAGGTATTGGTGAAGCAGGGAAGCCTGCTCCGGGCTCAACTCTTTTCGGGGATTGGCAGCCCTTTCCGTGATTTTGGAACCAGTAATATGCTCTATTACCCAATCGCTGATGGTACCGGCTTCACCGGCAGGATAAATGGTACTGAGCCGGGTGGTGCCATGCCTTCTCGCTTCCTGTATCGTCATGGCGGCAAACTTAATTCATTTACATTTGCGGCCGATGAACGGCGAAAATCCATTCCATACACACGAGGGGTTTATGCACCGCTGCCTGCAACTGGCAAGGCTGGGGGCAGGCTATGTAGCGCCCAATCCAATGGTGGGCGCCGTACTGGTCTACCAGGAACGGATCATCGGGGAAGGATACCATCGGCTTTACGGACAGGCGCATGCAGAAGTGAATTGCATAGAACAGGCGATCGCCAATGGTCATGCTGACAAGTTTCCGGGTTCAGTAATGTATGTGTCGCTGGAACCCTGTGCCCATTTTGGCAAAACCCCTCCTTGCGCCGACCTGATCATCCGCCATGGCCTTCCGGAAGTGATCATCGGCAGCCGCGATCCTTTTAAACAAGTGGATGGGAAAGGAATTGAAAAATTGCAAAAAGCAGGCATTAAAGTAACCACAGGAGTGCTGGAAGAAGAATGCCTGGAATTAAATAAACGTTTTTTTACTTTTCATACGCTTCACCGGCCTTATGTTATTTTAAAATGGGCGCAAACCACTGATGGCAGGATCGGAACAACCAACCGCCGCCTGCTGATCAGTAATGAATACAGCAACCGCCTGGTGCATAAATGGAGAAGCGAAGAGCAGGCGATATTAGTAGGCACTAATACAGCGCTGGCGGATAACCCTGAACTTACTACAAGACTATGGCCGGGAAAATCGCCTATCCGGCTGGTGATCGATATGGAACTGAAACTGCCTGCTTCATTGAAAATATTTGCACCGGATGGAAGGGTAATCATTTTCAACACGCATAAGCACGGGAAAGAAAACAATATGGATTATT
>CBHEUU010000004.1:0-21842 GCA_965990355.1 uncultured Chitinophagaceae bacterium | reverse complement strand
TTGAAGGTTTAGAGCTTGGTTACGAAAAAGTTTTAGCGGGCAATCCAAAAAAAGAAAATTCATTGCGGGGCTGGCTGAAAAATAAAGTGGGTGAACCGCCGGTGCTGCTAAGCGAAGTAGACCTGGACAGGAATATAAAGGTTCTGCAAAATACATTGGAGAATACCGGTTTTTTTCAGGCTACTGTAGGGGGTGATACAACCGTTAATGGCAAAAAAGCTTCGGCTCAATATCTTGTTCAAACGGGTGTAAGGTATTATATCAGGGAAGTACATTTTGATACAACCGCCAACCCTATTCAGAAAACGATAATAGAAGATACAAAAGAAACCCTGCTAAAAAAAGGAAACCCTTTTGACCTTGGTGTGATCAAAGATGAGCGCTTGCGAATAGATTCCAGATTGAAAGAAAAAGGCTATTACTTTTTTGACCCGGAATTTCTTATTGTTCAAACAGATTCAACAATAGGGAATAATGAAGTGAATCTCTATGTAAAACTGAAGCCCGGAATTAAAAGCGAACTATTACGGCCGTATACAATAAATGATATTTTCATTTTCCCTACTTTTCGTCAGAGTGCCACTTCTGCTGTAGATACTTCGAAAAAGGATATGATATTTTATGACGGCTATTATGTATTGGACAGGCAAAAGCAATACAAACCCAGGCTGTTTGAAGACGCTATCCAGTTTCATACCGGTGAGTTGTACAACCGTACCGATCATAATGCCACACTTAGCCGCCTGGTCAATCTTAACCTTTTCCGGTTTGTAAGAAACCGACTGGAGCCTGTGCCCGGTGATTCAGCAAAATTGAATGCCTATTATTATCTTTCTCCCCTGCAAAGGCAATCACTGCGTGGTGAAATAAATGGCAGCACCAAATCAAATAATCTTACAGGTACATCCATTACCCTGGGATGGAGAAAGCGGAATACATTTCATGGCGGGGAATTGTTGTCTATTGATGCAACGGGCGGATTTGAAGTGCAGGTAGGCGGACAGCTGAGTGGTTATAACACTTACCGATGGGGGCTGAAATCTTCAATCTCCTTTCCTCGGTTCATCTCTCCTTTCAACTGGAAAAATGGAGGAGGCTTTATTCCTAAAACAAATGTTACGATCGGGTTTGAAAAGCTGATCAAAAGCAAACTGTATACAATGAACTCTTTTTCTGGTTCATTTGGCTATACCTGGAAAACAGATACGAAGAATGAACAGCAATTTAACCCACTTGTGATCACGTATGTGCAACCAGCTAATGTTTCCCAACAATACAAAGACAGTATAGATGACAACCCCTCACTTGCGAAGGTGATAGAACGCCAGTTTATTATCGGTGCTAATTACAATTATAACTATAGTGAGCTGCAGGATAATATTTTTAAAACAGGGATCTATTTTAATGGAAATGCTGATGTGTCGGGTAACATCGCCGGCCTGATCACCGGCGCCAGTAAGAATAACCCCAAAGAAATCTTTGGCGCGAGATTCTCGCAATACATACGGTTGGAAACTGATTTCCGGTATTACATACAGCTTTCCAAGTGGAAAGTATGGACCAACAGGATTCTCCTTGGCGGTTCAATTCCCTATGGAAATTCAAGCTCACTGCCTTTTGTAAAACAATTTTTCTCTGGTGGTAATAATAGCCTGCGTGGATTCAGAAGCCGGTCTGTTGGTCCGGGTACTTACCGATATAATGAGAGTACTACTTTTCTTCCTGATCAATCTGGGGATCTCAAGCTTGAACTGAACACTGAATTAAGGGCGAAACTATTCAGCATTGTGCATGGAGCTGTTTTTGTGGATGCTGGTAATGTTTGGTTGTATAACAAGAATGATACGCTGCCGGGTGCAGAGTTCAGCGGCAGCTTCCTGAAAGAACTTGCTGTGGATGCAGGTGTTGGTCTTCGCTTTGATGTATCGTTCCTTGTATTGCGGCTGGATATGGCGTTTCCTTTGCGTAAGCCTTATCTGCCATCGGGCGAACGTTGGGTGATCGATAAAATTGATTTCGGGAGTTCGAGATGGAGGAGTGATAACCTCATATTTAATCTCGGTATCGGATATCCTTTTTAAATATCTACATCCGGATATCCATTACTTTTTTCTTTGCCCTGCTTTCCTCAGCCATAAAACACATTATATGACTTTCAATGGAAGCATCGATCGTTGAAGTAAGGAGGTTGGGGTTTTGTTGTGATACCGCCTGTATCCAATCAGCCACCAATCGCCAGTCGCCACCGCCATGGCCTTCGTTTTTGTAGTTGGCTACATCAAGCACTTTGCTTTCGTAGGTTTTTGATTGGTCAGTGCGGAAATCATAGATGGTAAACTTGCTCATGTCTCCTTCAATAAAACCCATGCTGCCCATCACGCGTGTTCTTCTGCCGCCCCAGGGAGTGAAGGCTTCCATGCTGAAACTGGCTGTGATATTGTCTTTGAAAAGAATGTTGGTGGTGTAATGATCGCATTGATCATTGTCCATCCTGTATACACAGCGGCCATAATTGCCGGTCTTCAAAAAACCAAGAATGGCATCTCCCTGTTTGTCTTTGTCTTCAGGAAGATCGAATACATATGTCCTTTGCCGTTTACGGTAATAGATCTTTAAGGCAGAATACGGGCAGGTACTTTCAATAGCACAACCATCTGTGCAGCGGGCAGTGCTGCCTGCAGGGGCATTTTCTTTTCTGAACCATTTCAGGTCACCAAAAGCCTGGATGCTTTCTGATTCTTTACCCAGCATCCATTTAATAATATCGAGATCGTGACATGATTTAGCAAGCAGGATAGGTGTTGTAGTGGCGCTGTTGTGCCAGTTGCCTCTTACATAGGAATGCGCCATGTGCGTATGTTCAATAGGCTCCATATGCTGAATGCTGATGATCTCGCCGATTGCACCGCTTTGCATTAGCTCCCTTAACTTTATAAAATAAGGAGCATAACGAAGCACATGACACACAGCAACTATCTTTCCCGATTTCTTTGTAAGCTCTAAAATATCACGGCATTCTTTTTCCGAAGGGGAAATCGGCTTTTCAAGCAATACATTGTAACCCATTTTCAAAGCAGCCATGCAAGGGCCATAATGCAATTGATCGGGAGTGGAAACGATCACTGCATCGGCAAACTTTGGTTTTTTAAAAACGTCTTCCCAGGTATGAAAACGGTTAGCATCGGGAATTGCATGCTTTTTTGCATAACGTTCATTCCGGATGGCAATAGGTTCTGCCACGCCTACGATATCAAGCTGATCAGGATATTCCACAGCATAATCGCCATATACATTTCCCCTTGCACCCGCACCAAGTGTAATGGCCGTGACTGGCTTTGCCAATGGGCGATGCAAAGGATTATCAGGTAATATCAGGTGCTCACCTGTTTCATTTTTACCCCACAAAGAGAAAGGGAAGAATGTGCCACCAACTGTAATCCCAAATACTTTTAATATGTTACGGCGTGACCATCTCGACGAAGACATGAGACAAAAAGTTTTTTAGTGAACGGACCCTCAGATGGTGGATGAAAGCTTTTATAAAATTAGCTATTAATCATAAAAAGATCGTACCACAAAGCGGGGTAATTCACAGAAGTGGATTTTTTTTCCAAGCGTTAACATTTAATATAACTCTTGATCAGGATTTATATTGTTTAAACATCTAATCCAGCGTATAGCGATAATGATCTTCTTAATAAGATTTAATTACCTTCTAATATCGTTTTAATCCATTTTTTGTTTTGATAATCATTCTGTTATATTGATTCTTTCCCAACCAATGGCATAATGATCTTCAAATACCCGCTCTTCTTTAACCATCTGCATATTCAACCGTTATTCCTCTATATTTTTAACCAAAAACCAGCAGACGCATGCATATTTTGCTAGTAGAAGATGAACCAGCAGTAGCCACCATGTTGAATAAAGGATTAACAGAAGAAGGACATACGGTGGCCATAGCTCCTGATGGAAAGATTGGTTTGCAGATGGCCACTGATCATCCTTTTAGCATAATCATACTGGATGTGATGCTTCCCGGCATCAATGGTATTGAATTATGTAAGCTGCTTCGCCGTCAGAAAAATCATACGCCCGTACTCATGCTTACCGCTCTTGGCACTACAGAAAATGTAGTAACCGGTCTCGATGCAGGGGCTGATGATTATATTACCAAGCCATTCAAGTTCCGTGAACTTTCCGCCCGCCTGAGATCTCTTTCCCGCAGAGGACAGCCTGCTGAACCTGTGGAAACATTGAAGCTCGCAGATCTTGAAATGAACCTGACGGCAAAAACAGTTCAACGTGCAGGGCAGGACATTACGCTTACCTCTACCGAATACCGCCTGCTTGAATACCTGCTTAAAAATAAAGGGAGGGTTGTATCGCGACTTGATATGCTGGAGAATGTATGGGGCATCGATTTTAACATGGGCACTAATGTAGTGGACGTGTATGTTAATTACCTCCGGAAAAAAATAGATAAACAAGGGCCTGTTAAACTGATACAAACCGTGATCGGGATGGGCTATGTGATGAAGGAACCTGCTATATGAAAATACAAACCCAAACGGCTATCCTGTTTACAGTACTCGCAGCTACAGTGATCCTGCTGCTTAATGCTATAATATATTATGTGGCTACGCGCGACACATCCAATGATTTCAAGAAAAGACTTGAATTAAGGGTGATAGTGGCCGCCAAGATCCATTTTGAAAAAGATACCACTTCGTCCGCGGCTTACACAGAGATCAGGCAACAGTACCTGGAAGAATTGCCCAACGAAAAAGAATACCTGGTAAAAATTGACAAACAAAAAGACAGCCTGATCATTCCGGCAGGACTTCGCTTGCCTTCTTCCTTCTTTAAAGAAGTGAGATCGGCCAACACAACTGTTTATTATAATCATAATGGTGTGTATTATGCAGGGATCCTGCATTCCGGCGGGCAGGACGATTATATCGTAGTGAAATCAGCAGTGAATATGTATGGCCTGCAGGCATTAAAAAACCTGAAAAAGATCTTACTGATCGCATTTGTCGGGAAAGTCATATTGGTATTCACGATCAGCGTCTTCTTTTCACGGAAAGCATTTAAACCGGTCCGTGATATTATTGCGAGGGTAAAAAGCATTGGTGTGGAAAATCTTTCATTGCGGCTTAAAGAAAAAAAAGGCAAGGATGAAATTGCAGAACTGTCAAAAACCTTCAACCGGATGCTTGACCGCCTGCAAACTTCTTTTGATATCCAGAACAATTTTGTAAGCAATGCTTCACATGAACTGAAAACCCCGCTTACAGCCATTATTGGCGAAGCAGATATTGTATTGTCTAAAGAGCGGACAGCGGAAGAATACAGGCAGGCACTGGAAGTGATATTAAAAGAAGCGGAAAAACTGGAAGCGCTTACCACGGCTTTGTTAAGTCTTGCCCAATCAGGATTCAACAGGAATAAAGAAGGCCAGGTATTGCTGCGGCTCGATGAATTGCTTTTTGATATAAAAACAACCATCAACCGGATAGATCCTGAAAACCGGATCAAATTAATGTTGCAGGATATGCCGCTGGATGAGAACAGGCTGATGGTGCATGGCAACCCTCAACTGCTGAAGCTGGCTATCAGCAATATTATCCTGAATGCCTGCAAGTATTCCAATAACCAGGATGTGGAAGTGAGGCTGACCTGCCCGGGCAAACAGGCCGTGGTTTCCATTTCCGATATTGGTATTGGCATTCCACAGGATGATATTCAGCATGTGTTTGTTCCTTTCTTTCGTGCTTCCAATACAGGTTCATTTAAAGGATACGGAGTGGGGCTTCCTCTCTCCATGAATATCATCCGGCAGCATAATGGAAATATTAAAGTAGCATCCGAAGAAGGAAGGGGAACAAATGTAACAGTGTGGCTTCCGCTGGCAAAAGCAAGCTGATGTTTTCTAACCTCATTCTTATCCATTTTTTAATATTCACTAACCAGCATCTTACTCCCTTATAATTCCGCTGATACAGTTTTGCGATCAAACTATTCTTCATTTAAAAACAACCATAATGAGAAATGTATTGGTCCCCACTGATTTCAGTATCGACTCACTCCAACTTGTAGAAAGAACTATAACTGCATTGAATGATCAGACAATGAATGTCATTTTATTTCATGCGTTTGATATGACCTGCAATGCTCCTGACCGTCTTGGCAACGGCACACGAATTCCTTATGCACATTTGCTGACAGATGAATTCAGGAATGCCTGCAGACGCATTAAGACTGCCAATGCACGGACTGTACAAAATATACATATCCGCCATTTTTATGGCAGTACAGCTCCTGTGTTCAGAAATTTTATTGATGCCAATGATATTGACCTGATCATTTGTCCTGCACATTTCAAATTCAACCTGGTTACTCCTCAAAGCATTGATCCAGTAAAACTGTTTAAGAGAAGCGGGGTGCCGGTTATTACTGAACTGGCCCGTAAAAGGACTGTTGTGCATAGCGCCGCACCTCTTGCAGACGTAGTAGCTGTGCTTATCAATTAATTTTAAATCCGTTCACGAATGCTGTTAAAAAAGAATATTCCTTTTTCCTATATCATGGGAAAAATAAAAAAGGAATTGTTGCTGATCACGATCTATTCTGTTGTGATCACGATCATCTACGAGAACTTTCATGTTACACGCATATCCATTCCCATTGCAATACCTACCATAATGGGAACGGTGATCTCGTTGTTGCTCGGTTTCCGGAGCAACCAGGCATATGACCGCTGGTGGGAAGCCCGTCATATCTGGGGTGGTATTGTGAATGATTCGCGTACATTATCAAGGCAGGTGCTTTGTTTTACGGAAGTAGTGTATGAAGGAGATGAAGTTCATCATTTCCGCGATAAGCTTATCCGCCGGCAGATAGCCTGGTGTTACAGCCTTGGACAGTTTTTACGGGGACAAAATCCCACCCGCGGGCTTGATAAATATTTAAATAGACAGGAACTGGATTTTATCCGGCACTATGATCATGTGCCTGGTGCTTTGCTGGAGTTGCATGCGCGTGATCTGAAGCTGGCGTTGGAACAGGGATGGATCAATCGCTTTCAGCAAGTGGAAATGGACAGAACGTTGAGCCGTCTTTGTGATGCAATGGGTAAATGTGAGCGGATCAAGAACACCGTTTTCCCGGTAACATACAGCATGTATATACATTTTTCCATGTTATTGTTCATCGCCTTTCTGCCCTTTGCAGTTATTCAGTATTTCGGAATATTCGAAGTGCCGGTGGTGATTGCTATCGCTACGTCTTTCCTGTTGATTGAAAAAATGGCGATCCATCTGCAGGAGCCTTTTGAAAATAAACCTACAGATACGCCGATGACAACTATTGCAAGATCTGTTGAGCGGAATTTAACGCAGATGCTGAGAGACCAGGAGATACTGGAGATAAAGGAAACGAATAAGTTTTATGTGCTGTGATGACAGATTATTTGCATAATAATTAAAAAGGGAGGATTGATGACTATAACTTACCGCCTGTAGAGTTAAAAATCTTACTAAGCTGTTCATCCAGGTCCTTTTCTTCTGAGTCGTAGCGTCCTATTATGATCCCGTTCTTATCGATCAGGATCTTTGTAGGGTATGATGTGATATTGTACTTCTTATCAAGATCATCAAGTAAGATATGATGCCAGGGAAGATCATCTGTCTCAATCGCTTTTTTCCAGGCGTCGGGTGTTGTATTATCCGCGGCAATTCCAATAATGTCAAACCCTCTGGATTTATAGCGCTGATATAGTTCCTTCAGATGAGGATTGCCTTTTCTGCATGGTACGCACCAGCTTCCCCAGAAATCGAGTAAGACGTATTTGCCCCGGAAAGAAGATAATGGCAAAGACTTTCCTTTCAGATCTGTTTTGGTGAAATCAATTGCTTCAGTTCCTGGGACCGCTATTTTTCTTTTGGCCAGCTCTTCCATGATCTTTCTCCCGTACCAGCTCTCCCTGATTGTTGCTGAAAATCCATCATAATAGGCCTTTAATAGATCTGTCGGCAAACTTCCCTGGTTCAACTCTATTATGTTGATGGAAAGAAAATAGGCGGTAACATAAGATTGCGGATACTTTGCAAAAAACTCTAAATAAACATCTTGTAATTCTTCAAAATAGGGCGTTAGTACCCATCCTTTTAGCTCCTGGAAAGCAACATTGCTCCTTTTATTAACAGCCGAAAGCGTATCTATCACAGTCTGCCACCGCTTATTAATCCTGGCGAGTAAGCGGTCTATTTCATTAAACTCATTTCCTGTGACGGAGCCGGTTATTTCAACATTTTTTAATTGCGCATCTTTAACCAGGATCTGCATGCTGACCGGCTCAACAAAAATTTCTTTAGATCTCTTTCCGCAAATTAGTCGACCCGATACAGGATGTACAACTTCACCGGCAAAAGAAAATGTTCCATTTTTTATCTGGCTACTGTCCCTGATAAGGCTGCCATTGACGGAATAGTACAAATAAATTTTTCCGCTTAAAGTATCAGAAGAAAATCTTCCATTTATCTTAAAAGGGATCAGTTGCTGGGAGATAACGGTCAAGCAGGCTAGCATGAAAATCATGCTTAAAAACAGTCTGGCCATATCCGGTGGTTTTTTCAAATTTATATCAGGAACCGGTATGATCGCACAGTACCTGAAATAATATATGATCAATAACTTACTTCAATTCCAATATCTCCACCCCAAACCTGATACATTCTTTTTCTACCGTAGCCACATCTTTCGATTTGAGATATGATCCGATCACATGTGCGTCTGCATTGGGTATGGCAACGGCTCTTTTCAAACTGTCCGGTGTGGCTACCTGGCGGAACATTCTTTTCATAGCGGATACTTTCACGGTCGGGTCCTGGTGGTCATCATCTTTATAGTAATACAGCAATAGAACAGGTTGTGTTATTTTTTCAAATAAAGATGATTTCATGGTTGTTTCCAGCAGCTCCTGCAATTCAGAAACGGCTTCCATCCGGTATTTGCTGTTCCAGTATTGTTTGATTGCTGCCACTGAATCGTGTGTGTCATTGTATTTGCCTTTTACAAGGCGTGCCACTTGCAGGCCCCAATGGTTATTAGCCACCCAGGCCAGGGGATCATTGATGGCGATATTGGGGGAAAGCAGGATCAGTCCTGCAATATCCGGGTATTCAGTTGCCAGTTTCAGTGCCAGGGTGCCGCCGGTGGAAGTGCCCATGAGAATCACTTTTTTACCCAGTTGCTTCCCGATAGCATAGGCTTCTTTCGCAGAATTCCAGACTTTGTCGGCGGTAAAAGCAGCCAGTGGTTCGGTGGTATCAATTCCGTGTTCGGCCAGCCGGGATAGATAGAGGTTACACCCGAAATACCGGGCAAAATCCATATGTACGGGGTCGCCTTCTTCCTGGCTGGCAGAAAAACCATGAAGATAGACTACTGCATAATCTGTCTGTTGCTTCAGCGAATCATTGGCCCAGATGATCCGGGCCTGGTTATCTGGCTTTAGCTTATGTGTGGCCTCGGTCGCTGCCACATATTGGTCCAAGCCGCTTATTCCGGGCAATGCCGGAAGGTCATGGGAATAAACTGGCGGAGTAGGCCGGGGACCGAGAAAATAAACAATTATCAAGACTAAGACAATGAGCCCTAACCATTTGATAAATTTCATGCTGGCTGTTTTCATAAAACTAATGTAATTCCGTGGGGTTTTTAGTTTAAGGAACTATTAATTAAGAGACGATGGCCGAGTGGCCGAATGTTCGATAGCCGGCTTTAGCAGCAATACCATATTTATAGAAGACCCTGTTACTAATGACTTTATAAATTTGAAACCGGCCATCGGCCATCATTCATCGGCCAACGGTCAACGAACAACGGACAACGATTAGCCCAGGAACACTACAATCCATTTGCTCTCCCCGCTTAATTGATGTACCTTTGCAGCTTCAAAAAAAGGGGTAGTAGACCTGCCTCGAAAGTAAAACCATGGAAATTAGAAATATCGCCATTATCGCGCACGTTGACCACGGAAAAACTACGTTGGTAGACAAGATCTTACACGCTACCAAAGTGTTCCGTGACAACCAGGAAACCGGTGAACTGATCATGGATAGCAACGACCTGGAAAGGGAACGAGGCATCACCATCTTCAGCAAGAATGCGGCGGTAACATATAAAGACGTTAAAATCAATGTGATAGACACACCGGGTCACGCCGACTTCGGCGGTGAAGTGGAAAGGGTGTTGAAAATGGCCGACGGGGTGATCCTGCTGGTTGACGCATTTGAAGGCCCTATGCCCCAAACACGTTTCGTATTGCAGAAAGCACTCCAGCTCAACCTTAAACCGATCGTGGTGATCAATAAGGTAGACAAGCCTAACTGCCGCCCGGACGAAGTACATGATGCTGTATTCGAACTCTTCTTTAATCTCGATGCGACCGAAGAACAACTGGAATTCCCTACATATTATGGTAGCGGAAAGAATGGCTGGTTCAACGATTCCCTCGAGCAGATCGATAATATCAACCCCCTGCTGGATGGTATCCTGAAATATGTGCCACCTCCCAAAGTAAACGAGGGTCCTCTGCAAATGCAGATCACTTCCCTGGATTATTCATCCTTCCTTGGCCGTATCGCCGTAGGGAAAGTGAGCCGTGGTTCTATCAAAGAAAACCAATCTGTGGTTTTGATGCAGGCTGACGGTTCTGTGAAAAAGATGCGTGTAAGAGAACTGTATGTATTTGAGGGAATGGGTAAAAAGAAAGTGACTGAAGTAGTGGCTGGTGATCTTTGCGCTGTTGTAGGCATCGAAGATTTTAATATCGGCGATACCATCGCTGATGCTGAAAATCCTGAAGCATTGCCGGTGATCAGCGTGGACGAACCAACCATGAACATGCTGTTTTCCGTTAACAACTCACCCTTCTTTGGTAAAGACGGAAAATTTGTGACCAGCCGCCACCTGCGCGACAGGCTCATGAAAGAAACAGAGAAAAATCTCGCACTCCGCGTTACGGATAGTGAAGAAGGTGATAGTCTCGTAGTGTATGGTCGTGGTATCCTCCACCTGGGTATCTTAATAGAAACCATGCGCCGCGAAGGTTATGAACTGACCGTAGGTCAGCCCCAGGTGATCATTAAAGAAATTGATGGGAAGAAATGTGAGCCTTATGAGACTCTGGTAGTGGATGTGCCACAAGAATTTGCCAGCAAGGTAATCGACCTGGTTAGCCGCCGCAAAGGTGAAATGCTGATCATGGAAACCAAAGGTGAAATGCAACACCTGGAGTTTGATATTCCTTCCCGCGGATTGATCGGCCTGCGTACGCAGATGCTGACCGCGACTACCGGCGAAGCCGTAATGGCCCACCGCTTCAGCGAATATAAAGGCTGGAAAGGACCTATCCCCGGCCGTAACAACGGTGTGCTGCTGTCGAAGAACACAGAAAAAACAACCGGCTATTCCATTGATAAATTGCAGGACCGTGGTACTTTCTTCGTAGACCCAGGTGAAGATGTTTACGCCGGACAGATCATTGCCGAAAACATTAAGCCCGGCGACCTGGTAGTAAATGCTACTGAAGGCAAGAAGCTCACCAACCACCGCGCAAGTGGCAGTGATGATGCTACCCGCATTGCTCCCAAAACCCTGATGACACTGGAAGAGTGTATGGAATATATCCAGCAGGACGAGTGCATTGAAGTGACGCCCAACTTTATCCGTATGCGTAAAGTGATACTGGATGAAAATGAAAGGCTGAAACAAAGCAAGAAGATGAGCGCGCAAGCTATTTAATCGAAGGCTGATGATCGATAGCCGATGACCGATTGACACATTCGAAAATTAATGATAACAAAGAAGCCACCTGAATAGGGTGGCTTCTTTTATTTAATAAGTGTACAACAGAAAGTCGGCCATCGACCATCGGCCATTCGATAATCCGCCATCGACTCAACAAATCTGCCAATCACTCAAATTCCTGTCCCCACCACCTCCACACTTCCTAATTTTCACTTCCGAAGACCATTAACCATTGACCTTACCGCGTTTCTCAGTAATTTGAATCAATAACCCTTGTTGAAAAAAACGCGAATTATACAAAAACTGCTCTTAGCAGCGGTAATGGTCGTACTGACCGGGACCGCCTGTGCTCAGCTGCCCGACTATCACCTCCAATTGTTCGATTACACATCGGGCCTGCAACCCGGCACTATCTCCTCTGTAAGCCGGGATAAAAAAGGTTGTTTATGGGTACTCTATCGCCGGCAGGTGCAACGCTTTGACGGTAAAAGAACGGTCACTTTCAAACAAGGCCTCGTGTGGGACAACCTGCTCTGTGATGAAAATGGGCATATATGGGTAACGGGGGTCAACAAAGTTTTTCTTTTCTCAGAAGAAAAGGGCGATTTCAGGCAGGTGTATGTTTCTTCCCCGGATTCTTCCATTGTTTCAGGCCCCGTTTTTCAGTTAAAAGATAAAAGCATCATCCTGCTGACGAATAAAGGAGTGTATAAATATGAATCTTCCGGCAGAACATTTCAACCCTGGCTTCCCAATATACCCTCTCCCACTGCCAGCACAATGCCGATTGCTGTTTTGTATGATGACCTGCTTTTTTACCAAAGCAAACGTAATATAATAAAGTACGATCTCCATTCGGCTAAAATGGATAGCCTGCCCAATGTAGACATCAACAAAATATACCCGATCAGCCGTGACAGTATTGCGGCCAGCAGTTGGGACAGCAAAAGCTACTGGTACAACTTCAAGGCAGGAACTGTAAAAGCTATAGTGTTACCTCCACATCTGAGAAATTTAAACTCGACCTACTTTTATATGAGAAGCGTGATGGAATTTGCTCCACATCGCTTTTTGATCGCTTCAAGGGAAGGGATATTTGAATATAATAACGAAACAAATCAATATACCCGCCCGCAATTTTTTCTGAATGGCCGGAAGGTTGGAACGAATGATTATGGCAATTATATCTATCTCGATACAGACGGATATGCATGGATGGCCACTATTGACGGAGTGGTGAGGTTTGCCGTAAGGCATCCGCCGATCGGGCTTACCCGTATCAGGCAATTGAATGACGTGCTTCCTGCAGGCATTGATAATATCCGGAAGATTGAAGAAGATGATAAAGGCAATTTGTGGCTGGCAACAGGCAACGGGTTTGTTACCTGGAAAGCCAATCGCCGCGACTGGGAATTTTTTCTTCCTTCTCCGGAAAGTACCGACCGGCTCAGTCATGCTTCTATCCGTGGATTGGTTTATGATGGTAAATACATTATCCTGGGTCCAACTGATAGAGGGATCTGGTTGTTTGATCCGGTAACAAAAAAATACCGCCGGCCCACGTTTGCTGCAGACAGTGTTAAAACAAACAGTGAACAGGATTTTATCGATGATATGGTTACACTCCATAATGGTGACCACCTGGTGATAGGAAAATCGGGTATTTATGTGTTGAATGGAAAAACGTATAAATTATCAGAGCTGCCGCTTTCCATGATCACCCGTGAAAATCCCAATTTCGCCAGCCAGGGTGCTAATGGCTTTATTTGGATCACTACCAACAGCGGATTGCATTGCCTTGACTCCAACTACAACTATTTACAGAAAGCGTCTTTTCCTGATTCACCCTCGCAGATCATCACCAGCTCTTTCATGCAAAAAAACAGCCGCTTGCTTTTTTCATGTGAGCAGGGCTTGTATACAGCGAGATACCAGGATGGAAAAATAGTAGTGGAGAAAAAGACAAACGTATTCGATCATATCAATCTTTACACTATCTACCAGGACCCGCATGATGTAATATGGGCAAGCTCACAGCAAGGTATTTATCGGTATGACCCCGCTACTTTCAAACTCAATCTTTTTGATTATTCCGATAACGTACAGGGTTATGGATTCAATGGAAACAGTTGGTTCAGGGATAAGCAGGGAATACTTTACTTCGGTGGTGTGAATGGCATCAACTACTGGAACCCTGATACATTCACTGCACCAGCTGAATCTTTCCAGGTGTATATCAGCCAGGCAAGCCTGGGCAACAAAGATTCAGTCGTATATTCTTTTGCCAAGCAATATTCCATACCCTATTCCGATCGCTCGATGGAAGTGGAATTTGCGGTGGCCTATTTTAATAATCCTGAGAAAGTAACTTACCGCTACCAGGTAGAAGGCTTTGACAGCGACTGGAAATATTTAGGCAATAATAATGTTGTACGTTTTACTTCCCTTCCGCCTGGTAAGTATAACCTGAAAGTGCAGGCCAGCCTTAACCGCGTGGATTGGGTGGATGCAAGACATTCGTTCTCTTTTGAGATCAAATCACCTTACTGGATGGCCTGGTGGTTTATCAGCCTGCTGGCAATCACTGCAGGAAGCATTATCTGGTTGATAGTGCGTAACAGGAATAAAAAGATACAGGAACAACAGGAAGAACTGGAAGCAGAGCAGGCCATCAACTATTTTGCTGCCAGCATTTATGAAACCAATTCGGTGAAAGCGATCTTATGGGATGTGGCGAAGAACTGTATCGGCCAGCTTCATTTTGAAGATTGCGTGATCTACCTGCTGGACCATGAAAGAAAAGTGCTGATCCAACGCGCTGCACACGGTCCCAAGAGCCCGGTTTCTTATGAAATAAAGGAACCGATGGAAATTCCTTTGGGTAAAGGCATTACCGGCAGTGTGGCTGCCACCGGCCGTGCCGAGCTGATTCCAGACACCACCAAAGACCCCCGTTACATTGTGGACGATGAGCAACGTTATTCAGAAATCGCCGTTCCGATCATTTCCAATGGAAGGGTGTTGGGCGTGATTGATTGCGAGCACTCAAAAAAAGGGTTCTTTACTCAAAAGCACTTGTCCATTCTCACTACAATTGCTTCCTTGTGTGCGAATAAGATCGTAAAAGCAAAAGCAGAAGCAGAACGGGCAAAGGCGGAAGCGATATTAATGGACACCCAACGAAAAATGGCCGATGTGGAAATGCAGGCATTAAGAGCACAAATGAACCCTCATTTTATTTTCAACTGTCTCAATTCCATTAACCGGTATATTGTTAAAAGTGACCAGGCAACTGCTTCCCTTTACCTGACCCGGTTTGCAAAACTGATCCGGCTGATACTGGACAATTCCAACAGCAAATCAGTTACGCTGTCAAATGAACTGGAAGCGCTGCGATTGTACATAGAAATGGAAAGCATACGGTTTGAAAAAAAGTTCTCTTATACGATCAATGTGGGCGAAGGTGTGCAGGGAGACAGTATTTATGTACCGCCGCTGATCATACAACCTTATGTGGAGAACGCCATCTGGCATGGATTACTGCATAAGGAAAGCGCTGGCCATCTCATGATCCATATCAGCCGGAAATCGAGCTCATTGTTGGAATGCGTGATAGAAGACAACGGAGTAGGAAGGGCAAAGGCAAAAGAACTGAAAAGCAAATCCGCTTCCACCAAAAAATCATTGGGCATGAAGCTGACTGAAGACCGGCTCGCCCTGCTGACCAAACAAACACAGGCAGAAGCATCTGTAGAAGTAGATGATCTAATAGCAAACAATGGCGAAGCCGCCGGCACAAAAGTTATTCTGAAAATACCCATAGACGGGTAATTAAAACTGATTAGTATGATAAAATGTATTCTGGTAGACGATGAAAGAAATGCACTGGAAATGATGGAGTGGTTATTGAAGACCTATTGCCCGCAAGTGGAAATTGTTGCCATGTGCAACTCCGCTGAGCAGGGAATCGCTGCCATCCATGCCAATAAACCCGATGTGGTTTTCCTCGACATAGAAATGCCAAAGATGAATGGCTTTGACATGCTGGAGCAATTCGACAAACTTTTTTTTGATGTGGTATTCTGTACCGCTTATGATCAGTTTGCCATCAAGGCATTCAAATATGCAGCACTAAACTACCTTCTTAAACCGGTTGACCCAGATGATCTGAAAGCAACAATCGAGCGTATTGAAGAAAAGAAGAACATACCAACACGCGAACAATTTGATTTGTTATTGCAGAATATACACCAGCCTGCTAAATCCACTCCGCAGCGTATTGCATTAACCTCCGGCGATGGACTGGTATTTGTTTCCACCCAGGATATTATTTATTGTGAAGCAGAAAGCAATTATACGCATGTAGTACTTGCAGGGGGAAGAAAGATACTGGTATCAAAAGTGCTGAAAGAAATTGATGAAGCGCTGAGCGGGCCTGATTTCTACCGCGTTCACAGCTCATACCTTATTAATATCAACCGTATAAAAAAATTCATTCGCGGTGATGGCGGCTATATTGTTATGGACAATGATGCTTCCATTAATATTTCAAGAAACCGGCGCCAGGAGTTTATGGAACTCTTCTCAAGATTTTAATACCCTAAACCCGGATGTAAAGGATGAATGACAGATGACAGTTCGAAAGAGCTGTCATCTTTTTTTATATCATTTACTCAATAATAGATACAATCTACTCAAAGGGTATTCCTCATGAAGCAACCTGCTATTAGTTTTGCGTCAGATTGAAAATCATTAAACATTAAACCTTACAATGAAACTGATTAGATTTTTTGCGGCTGGCTTATTAATGGCCACACTTTTCACAGCATGTTCAAAAGACAAAGACGCAACCACTTCCCCTGTTTTTAGTATCATAGGCCATTGGGAAGGCAAATTAGGAACAGGTTCCGCTATTCCTACAGGCTTTTTCGGAATGGATGTAAAAGCTGATGGTAAACTCGACAGGGTGAATTCGGATGGTGAAGTTTCCGGCTCGGGCACATGGTCAGTAGACGGAACAACCTTTAAAGGCCACTATGTGTCTAATTCAACTAACCTCTCGATTGACGTGACGGCTACTATTGACAAAGTGGCTAACAAGCTGACCAACGGTACCTGGGAAAACAGCGGAGACAACTCCGGTACCTGGTACGCCAGTAAAAAGTAAACAAGGACGGTTTTTCGATAACACAGTTTAGTTTGGTGCAAAAAAGCGGTGTGAACAGCCGCTTTTTTTTATTTATACTGTAACTTGGCAACCGCAAAAGATAGATTCTCATGAAAAATAAGATGAAGCCATTTTTTTTGACCGCTCTTTTATTCCATGCTTTAACAGCCCTCTCTCAACCACCCTGTGATCGTAAGAAAGCCTTTGACAGTATAAGGGTTTTTATGAAAGAAAATTATTCAGGGTATAATGATAAGGTAAGGCCCGCCAATCAAAAAGAATTTGATAAGCTTACAGCAAAGCAATTGCAGCTATTAAAGAAAGTAAAAAACGACGCACAGTATTTTCGCGTTGTTGCCAGCTGGCTGGAATTCTTTAAAGACAAACATGTAAGTATTGCCGTTCCTTTTGACACAGCCAATGGCAAGCTGGCCCGGCAGATTGCAGAAACAGAAAACAAAAAGCTGGACGCTGCGTTGCTCGGCAAACTGGAAAAAACTGACCCTTCGGCAATAGAAGGTATTTACCATACAGCAGATACAACTTACAAAGTGGCGGTAGTGAAAAGCGACAATGGATTCCGCCGCTATGCCGGCATCATCCTGACTTCAAAAGCACCTGAGTGGAAACCCGGAGATGTTAAATTTGAATTGATCCCTGCAGGTAGCCAGCAATACGATGTGATCTGGTACAACAAATTCCATCATCCCATCTTTACACAGCTCGATTTTGAAAAAGAAAATTCATTTCAAAAGGAAGGTTGGTATAAAGCAGGATATAAATCAAACCAGCAATCCAGGCCATACACACCTCCATTTCCGGAGGAGAATACGCTAAACGCTTTTTTTAAACAGTTGGATGATCAAACTGCATACCTGCGTATCTGGAGCTTTGACGCAGACTACATAAAAGAAATAGATTCCATAGTAAAAACCAACCAGTCGCTGTTGGAAAAATTGCCTTACCTGGTAATTGATCTTCGTGGTAATGGCGGCGGTGCTGATATTTCTTACCGTCCTTTGAAGCGGTTGATATATACAGACCCGGTAAAAAATATCGGCGTTGACTTTGTGGCCACTACTTACAATATTGATGCAACGATCACAATCATCAACAGTATTTCGGGTATGCCAGTTGCAGAAAAAAAGGAGTATAACGACTTGATGGAACAAGCCCGGCAGAGCAAATCGAGAATGTTTAATTTCTTCCCCGACGGAACAGATACTCTTCAATCAATCCCTTATCCCAGGAAAGTGGCTGTGATCATGAACAGTCGCTGTGCCAGCACGGCCGAACAATTTATATTGGAAGCAAGGCAAAGTAAAAAAGTGACACTGTTTGGAACACATACCATGGGTGTGCTGGACTATGCCAATGTACGGGATAAAAATTTCGCGTGCCCTTCATTCTCCCTTCACTATCCAACTACCCGCTCCCGCCGCATTGATATTGGCCAGGGAATAGACAACGTAGGCATTATGCCCGATGTAACGCTGGATTTCACCAAAGAAGGCTGGTTGAAAGGAGTAGTGGAAACATTAAAAAAATAAGAGGTTCACATGGATATATAAGGCTTCCGTCTTTAAGGAAGGTGCCCTGGTCATTAGATTCGGATTAATTTTTCCGGCTGGTTGAAATTTTTTGACCAGCTCCGCCATCTCTTTAGTACTTTTGCGGCAAATAACGGTGATGAAAAAGAGGTTACAGGTTTACTTGCTGGCAGCATGTTTTTCTATCCTACTCTCTCTTACAGCAGGAGCACAATGCTCTATCTGTACAAAAACAGCGCAGCAACTGGGCGAGAAACCTGCCAAAGGGCTGAACACCGGTATTGTCTACCTGGCTTTTACACCTTTTCTTATAGTGGGATATATCGGTTACAGGTGGTGGCAAAGCAATAAAGAGTAATATTCCAGGGTTTTTATTTATCCGATAAGGGGAGATTATTAAAATGCAAGAAGTTGCCATAGTTTCTGGTATATCTATCATAATCCCCAACTACAACGGGCGTTATTTGCTGGAGCAGACCCTTCCTTCTGTTTTCGGCGCTGCTAAAAATGCTTCACTTCCTTTTGAGATCATTGTTTGTGATGATTGCTCTTCTGATGATTCTATCTCTTTTCTGCAAAAAGAATATCCCGAAATAAGATTATTGATCAACGATGCCAATAAAGGTTTTTCTCCCACTATCAATACAGGTATTTTTAATGCACAGTATTCCCATGTTTTGCTGCTTAACAGCGATGTAAAACTCACACCAAATTATTTTAATGGCCTGCTTCGCTATTTTGAAAAGCCCGACACTTTTGGTGTTATGAGCAAGATTATCGGTTGGGAAGATGATAAGATACAAGATGGTGGCAAATACCCTTCCTTTCATGGGCTCAAGATCAAAACTTCAGGAAATTATCTCCCTGTTCACAAAGAAGAAGGGCAATGGCTTTACAGCATGTATCTCTCCGGTGCCAATGCTTTTGTAGACAGGCAAAAATTATTGTTATTGGGTGGGTTTGACGAACTGTTTGCTCCTTTTTACGTGGAAGATTATGAATTGTGCCTGCGTGCCTGGCGCATGGGATGGAAATGTTATTATGATGATTTTTCTGTTTGCAGGCATAAAGTTTCTGTATCCATCAATTCAAGCAATAAGAAAAAAAATATCAAGGTCATTTATAACAGAAATAAAATGTACCTGCATGCCATTCACCTGAATTCTTTTAAACGGTTCCAATGGTTTGTTCAGTTGACATTTGAAAGCCTTGCTTATCTTTTTATGCTGAGATGGAGCTGGTTGAAATCACTGCGATTGTTCACCAAAAACTACAGTAAAGTAATTGCAAGTCGTCAAAGGCTTTTTGAAGCAGCTGAAGGAAAGAAATTGCAGACAGTGAAAGAAGTGGTGAACATTGTGCGTGATTCAGTGGACAAGAAAGAGATCACCCGGTTTTAAACTATTCGTTGGTAACAGATTTTTTGTACTGGTTTTTGTGACGGGATGTTTTAAATAAAAGTTTTATTCCTTCATACCACTTCACAAGAAAGAAGAGCCTTCCATTATAGATTTTATTTTTAAAAGAAGAATTGCTTAAAACAAACTTCGTACTTGGTGTTTGAATAAAACGCCGTCTCAGTTTCTTCCCGTACTGATCGAGGAAAGCAGGCAATTGGTTCTTCAGTTCTTTCAGGTTGCCCAGGCTAAGGTGTTTAACCATAAAGGGAATAACATAACAGGAATAACCCAGATAATCAGCAATAACACAAAGGTCCGCTGCATACAGGTGAAAACCTTTCAGATCAGCAGACACAACAATATTTGCTGACTGGCGAACGATCAGCAGGTTTTCATCAAGGGAAAACACTTTGGCCGGCAGGTTGTCGTGCGTTACGATTTTTCCGCCATTGGTGATATACCGCACATCCTGGTGATAACCCATTGCACCGGCATTGCCGCAAACGGCCCATTTATCATCATGAAGTGTGAGGTCGGACAATATTTCCTGTAACCTGGAAATATCATCAATACACCTTACATCCTGGTGAACGATGATGATGTATTTACCTTTTGCTTCTCCGAGAAAACGGTTAATGGCAGTGTAAGCATCAAACTGGTTATGATTTGTATTGTCTGCAAAAATATATTCACAGCCTTGTGTGAACCCGCAGTTTTCAAAACTCCTTTTCATTTCACCATATTCATCATGGCTGGTGATGATGGAGCATATTGAAAACAGGTAAGAAGATGAATTCTTCGGGCGTTTACTTACTTCATTCACGAAGGCAAATAAGTTGAACGTTCCTTTTGACAGCGCTCCCTGGATTTCTTTTTCCAGTTGATGCTGATCGATGTGCTGCATCTGTATTCTTTGCAGTATATGCCAGGCTTTGGATGCAAGCAGAAAGGCTTTCTTTTTTGTGTCGGAATGAGAACCCTGACGGGTGATCTCTGCAGCAAGTTCCGGTATGCCGGTTTTTTGAGAAGCTACCGTTTTCAATACTGGCACTTCTTCTTTATGCCGGGTGAAAGAAGGCGCCAGCATCAACCGGAGATTTTTTACGAAATGATCAGCATCCGGCCGGTCACTTTTATTCACCACGAAAATATCGGCGATTTCCATCAGGCCCGATTTCATCGTTTGTATTTCATCTCCTGCTTCAGGCACCAGCACCACCACTGTAATGTCTGCCAGGCCGGCAATTTCCACTTCACTTTGCCCGATCCCAACGGTTTCAATAATGATATGGTCAAAGCCTGCAGCTTTCAGCAGGTAGGTTATTTCAATGATCATCGGGTGCAGGCCTCCCATGCTTCCACGGCTGGCCAGCGAACGGATGAATACAGAAGGGTTGGTATACCATTCGCTCATCCGGATCCTGTCGCCCAACACAGCTCCCAGGTGAAAGGGTGATGAAGGGTCTACACAAAGCACGGCGATCTTTTTGCCGTCTTTTATCAGTTCACCAATCAGCGCATCCACCAGCGTGCTTTTACCCGCGCCGGGAGGGCCGGTAATGCCAATAATATCAGCCTTGCCTGCAGGTAACTGCTCCAGGAAAGAAGCATAGCCTTCATAACCATTCTCCACCAGGGAAATGCTCCGGGCCAATGCTTTGATATCACCTTGCTGTAATTGCGCTGATAGCTCCTGCCACATGAAAAACTTGTTGTAGGTTTACAAATGTATGGGGATTCTTGTACAGAATGAGTGGCGCAGCAGGGCCATTTTTGCCACGATCATCTTGATGCTGGTCAGCCTGTTTGTTTCCCGCGCTTTTTTATCTATCAGTCTTATTGCATTTGTTGCACTTACTATGCTGCATAACCAGTGGTATGAACAGGTGCAAAGATTCCTTACTTCTC
>CBHEUU010000003.1:0-22537 GCA_965990355.1 uncultured Chitinophagaceae bacterium | reverse complement strand
AGGTGTGTGAGCGCAAACTGTTTCATTGCTTCATCCGCCACATTGATCCGCACCAGTTCGCCACGGGTCAGTTCTTTAATAAACGCGGAGTAATAAGGATAGATCGCATTGATCTTTCCGGGCCAGCTTGCTTCTTTATGTGGCCAGCTTAACCAGGTAGCCAGGTGCTCTTCAAACTCTGCAGGGAAATAGTAGCCGAGTTCGTGTGGGGTAGAGAGATTATTGGGGTTTTGGAAAAGTGTGCTCACAAGGATGATTTTAATTGACTTGAAAATAAAACTAATCTCCCACAAAGACCACTAAGCTCCACAAAGAAACAGATTGAACATTGAATATTGAGCGTTGAATATTGGATATTAAGTCGTTCAATCAAAATGTTCAATGTTCAACGCTCAATATTCAATGTTTAGTCTTCATCAATATACCTCCTGGTAATCGGCTGGTAAGATTCAATCCTTCTGTCTCGCAGGAAAGGCCAGTGTGTCCTGTATTTATCTGAAAGGCTCAGATCAAGTTCTTCCACATGCGCTTCTTCCTGGTCGTGGGAAGCTTTGTAAATAATGGAGCCAAATGGATTGGATACAAATGATCCTCCCCAGAATTTCATGGCGCTGTCTTGCTCAAAGCCTACGCGGTTTACGCTTACAACATGCAGGCCATTGGCAACGGAGTGGCTGCGCTGAATGGTTTGCCAGGCATTGTATTGCTCGGTATTCGTCGCTTCATCCTGTGAGGTGGCCCAGCCAATAGCGGTAGGGTAGAACAATACCTGTGCGCCCATCAGTGAAGTGATACGGGCTGCTTCAGGGTACCATTGGTCCCAGCAGATCAGTACGCCGATGGTCGCAAATTTTGTTTTGAATACTTTATAGCCCAGGTCGCCGGGAGTGAAATAAAACTTTTCGTAATAAGCCGGATCATCCGGGATATGCATTTTGCGGTATTTGCCAAGATAGGTGCCATCGGCATCCAGCACGGCAGTAGTATTGTGGTATAATCCTTCTGTTCTTCTTTCAAACAGGGAAGCGATGATCACTACACCCAGTTCTTTAGCAAGTTTGCTGAGTGCATCAGTAGAAGGTCCGGGAATTGGTTCCGCCAGTTTGAAATTGTCATAATCTTCCACATCACAGAAATAAAGGGAAGTGAACAATTCCTGCAAACAAACGATCTGTGCGCCTTTCGCAGCCACTTCTTTAACCTTATCTATTGCCTTTTGCAGGTTGGCTGCTTTGTCGGCAGAGCAGCTCATTTGTACAAGACCAACTTTTACTTTTGACATGCTAAAAAATTAATGTGCAAAAGTACAAATTTCCAACAGGAAAAAGTCTTTAAGAAACTGTTGCCTGCATGAATCCGTTGTTAAATTTATTCGAGCGAAAACAAAAATGGCAGACTGTAAAGCCTGCCATTAATTTTATACTGTTCGTTCTTCGACTACTTATTCCTTCCCATTTGACGCAGGAAAGACACATGCGAAGCCACTGCATATCTCACACGGGTGTATTCGATATACTGTATGCCATATTCCTGGCAGGCTTTCTTGATGATCTTGCTGATAGCAGGATAGTGCACGTGGGATATTTTAGGGAACAAATGGTGTTCAACCTGGAAATTAAGACCGCCTACCAGCCAGCTTACCAGCTTATTGCGGGTAGCGAAGTTGGCAGTTGTTTTCAACTGGTGTATCGCCCACTCATCTTCCATTTTACCAGTAGCATCGTTGGGCATAGGGAAATGTGTGTGCTCAACGGTGTGTGCCAGCTGGAATACAATGCTCAATACAAAGCCGGCTACCAGGGCCATGGAGAAGAACCCGATGATCCAGGGTACAAAGCCAACCATGTAAATAGGGATCGCAACAAAGAGGAAAATATGTGCGAGTTTATAGAACCAGAAGAAGAAATGTTCTTTGAGCGTCATTTTCTTTAACGGTGTATCCCCGATGCGCAGTGTAAAATATTTTTTATAGTCTGTTACGAATACCCACCAGATATACAGCAGGGAATATGCTGCCCAGAAATAAAAATGCTGGTATTTGTGGATCTTGTAATGTTCCTGTTCATCGCAAAGACGAAGGAAAGGGCGCGCTTCAATATCATCATCCACACCATGGATATTTGTATAAGTGTGGTGGATTACATTGTGCTTTGTTTTCCACATGTGCTGGCTGGCACCAAGGAAATTAGCGAAATTGGAAGCTGCACTGTTCACCCATTTGTACCTGCTGAAGCTGCCATGTGCGCCATCGTGCATCACGTTAAAACCTATGGCAGCGATAAGACAGCCAAGTAATACAGATTCCAGCACTGCCCAAACTGCGGGAGGCGTAAAAAATACAAGATGGGTATATATTCCGAGAAGCGATATAACTAAAATTGCTGCTTTAAAATATAATTTAAAATTGCCTGTTGTGGCTTTCCCTTTTTGCTTGAAATATTCGCCGATCCTTTTCTTCAGTTCGCCATGAAACGAAACGGGGATTTTCGGGAATTTAGGACTTGACATTGTTAGAATATTAATGAATTAGGAGATCAAAGTTAGACTAGTTTGATCACAAAACATTCACAAACCTGTAAAACTCTGGGCGCTGTTAATTAGTTCAGGGTTCATAATTAATGAATTGGATCAAACCGGCAGGCCGGTTATCTGCAAGTATACTGCCAATTCGCTGTTTTTGTCCTGTTAAGTATGCTTAAAAGTTCAGAACTCTTGTTTGAGATCAATCTCAGGTTTCGTTTTGTATCAGGGCATCCAGGTTCTTTATCCCGATCTTTTTGTCTGTCGTAAATCCTTCTGCATATTTCACTCCAATCCTTTTGCCCAGCATCCTTGCCCGCGCGGCAACACTTTCCAGGAAATCGGGTGTGGAGATATAGGTTTGAGGTCCTTCGCTGCTGGCAGGATTTGTGTGGAATTGTGTAACATAAGCCTGAATGGCCTGCATTTTCTGTTCGAATGCATTGCTGATATCAATCAGCAGATCGGGTTCGTGATACCAGTCCTGCATATATTGAAGAAAATACCGGGGACGCCATTTCTCCTGTGGCTTGCCATCTTTTCCAACTGTTTCTATTTTGGCAAGGCCTGAAAGAAAACAGGCATCGCTGATAAGGTGTCCGGCGCGTCCATGGTCCGGATGCCGGTCATGCAATACATTTCCGAGAATAATATCGGGCCTGTAATGACGGATAGCACTGATCAGTTTGAGTTGATGTTCTTCATCATTCTTAAAAAAACCATCGCGCATTTTCAGGTTTTCCCTTTCCAGCACGCCCATGATCCTGGCGGCATTGGCAGCTTCACTATATCTTGTTTCCACTGTTCCTCTTGTACCCAGTTCTCCTTGCGTGAGATCTACAATAGCCGCTTTCTTTCCATTCCTGATCTCATTGATCAGTGTGCCTGCACAGCCTAGTTCTATATCATCGGGGTGAACGCCAATGGCGAGTATGTCCATTTTCATGCGCGCAAGATAATTATTAGTCGTTAGTTATAAGTCGGGAACTCCTGACTAACGACTCCCGGCTACCCGGTACGGGTTCCCGTACCATGCACCATCAATCTCCTGCACAAAGTTTTCAATCTGGCGGTCAGTCTTGTCGTTAAGATCCCATTTTTGTTTAAGGTTGCCACCAACGAAGAAGGCGACAGTCTGGTAGAAGCGGGCATTGAGGCCGCCTTTGTATTCTTTGATGATCTCGTAGCAGTTGTTGCCAGTTTGCCGGTTGATCAGTTTCATCAGCACCTTGCCCTGGTATACGGAAAGATTACTGAGCGGGTCGGAGAATTGTTTGCGCAATTCCTTTTCCCTTGATTTGATGTATTGCTTTCTTTCTTTTTTAGAAAGACTGGCCACTTTGGCATTGATATCATTGATGGTGGCGCCGGCAACTCTTGCATAAGGATAAGTTACATATACCGCATTGCGAAGACGGCTCCATTCCTGTTTGTATTTTTCCAGTTTCTCCGGTGAAAGATTGGACACCCAGGCCATTTCTTCTTCTTTGTAAGACAACATTTCCCGGTTATACCAGACAGCACCTACATAGATCGTATCATTCGGCCCCCATTTTTTGGAACGTTCTGCGTAGGAAGGCATCGGGGGAATGGTATCAGTACTCGCAGGCAGGGTTTCTTCCTGGGCCTTTAACTCTGCAGTCAGCAGCGGTAGGGCCAGGATCAGGATGATTAACCGGTATGATGATAAGCGCGGCATGAGGCATATAAATGTACAAAACAAAGCTATGCCAGCAAAGACCGCGAAAAAGAGTTTTCTGTTGTTATCAAAATGTAAAATCAGGCTTTCTTCAGGCGGTTCAATTGCACCCGGCGTACCATGCTCATGAGAATGCCAATGGCTGTGATGACGATACCCAGCCATAATACATTTATATAGGGGAATTTGTAGGCTTTCAGGGTGACGTATTCCAGGATGGCACTGGATTCTTTTACACCAATGTCTGCCGTTTCACCCTCCACTTTGTTAAGCCGCAGGATCAGGCTTTCAGACATTACTGTATCCGGAACAGAATATTGTGAACCGCCCTGGTCGATCAGCAGGGTTTCTGCCGTGTAGGAACTTCGGTTGAATGCATGCACTTTGAGGGTAGCCACAGTTGCCCTGTCGCCTGGTTTGAAACCTTCGAAAGGCAGGCTGTCGCGGCTCGACAACTTTTCAAGGATCATATATCCTTTGGAGTAAAAAATGCTGTCGCCGGGTTTAACGGGATTGTTTTTGAAACTGGCTGTGTCTTTATTTTTTTCAGGATTGGGTAAGGCTGAAATATAAGTAAACACATCATGATTCAGGTAATGCCTTGAATCAGGATTAGCCATCAATCCTTCATTGCCTTTATAATTCACAAAAGCATTGGGACGGAGTGTGAACTCTTCATCATCCACCCGGCTTTTGAAATGAATGAAATAATACCACTGCTGTTTTTTCGGATGCGCGGAATCTTTGAGATAGGTCACATCAAACTTGCCCATCTTCATCGGGAAACCTTTTACCAGGGTCAGGTTCTCACCGGTTTTTTCCTTGCTCTCTTTTCCAAAATCAATGGCAATGCCGCTGGTGTTTTTAGAAAGTATTTCTTTTTTAGAAGAGGAAATAAGAATGCCCAGCAAAACAAGACCAAAACCCAGGTGGGAGATTGATCCGCCGGAAAGCTTAAGGCTTCCTTTCACACCAAGCCAGATATAAGCGGCATTCGCAATTATTGCATACACTGATGCTACGATCGCCAGCCAGATAGCACCGAGAAAACCAGGGCCATGTTTCTGGTAATTGATATCACCAAAAGCCAGGATCAGTGTAGCCAGAATAATGGAAAGGACCGTTGGTATCCAGATCTTTTTCCAGAAGAAACTGCTGCTGGTATCCTTATAGCGAAGGTATTGGGTAACCGCGGTAAGAACCCCGATGATGATTGCCACAAAAACCTGGATCTGGTTATATGCAAACTCCTCATCCTCAGGAGCCGCAACCTTGGTACCGAATATTTTATTGAAGACAGGCAAAGAGGTCTTTGCACTGATCACGATAGCCGCCAGGAAAAAGACCAGCGAACCGATAAACATCCAGAATTCGCGGGAAGAACTGCTTTCTTCTTTCTTTATAGAAGGAACCTCTTTATAGCGGACAAAGAACAGTATTAAGGAAGGGAAAAGGAATATAAAAAGCAGGCCAAGCAATTGAACGTTCATTCCTGAATCAGTGAACGCATGCACTGATGATTCTCCCAGCACACCACTCTTGGTAAGAAAAGTGGAATACAGGATGAAAATGAAGGTCAGGATCATAAACAGGAAGGTTGACCTCAATGAATGCCCGCTGTGTTTATAGATCAGTAAAGTGTGAACGCCTGCTACCAGGATCAGCCAGGGTACGAGTGAAGCATTCTCCACGGGGTCCCATGCCCAGTAACCACCGAAGGTAAGCGACTCGTAGGCCCATGCAGCGCCCATCATAATGCCTACACCGAGCACAGCCAGCGAAAAAAGCGCCCAGGGTAAGGCGGGCTTTGTCCAATCGCTGAATCTTTTTGTCCATAAACCGCCGACAGCAAAAGCAAAAGGAACAATGGTGGATGCAAACCCCAGGAACAGCACCGGAGGGTGGATCACCATCCAGTAATTCTGCAGCAGGGGATTAAGATCGTTACCATCTTTTATAAAAGTCAAATAATCGGGACGCAACGGTTGGGTCACATCAGCATTTATGTGCATGCCTACGGCAGAATCCAACACCCCTGAATCGCGTAGCAGCATAAAAGGATTGGATCCCATTTTCCAATTGAAAATATAAAGACCTGCAAGCATGGTAGCGAGGCAAAACTGGGCAAAGCTCAGCACGGTCATTACCGGTGCTTCCCAGGTTTTAGAAGTTTTGATCAGCACCAATCCCAGTACGCAATGCCAGATGCTCCATAATAAAGTGCTTCCTTCCTGGCCTTCCCAGAAACAACTGAGCAGGTATTTCACTTCAAGCGACCGGCTGCTGTGTTGCCACGCGTATTTATATTCAAATAAATGGTTGTAGATAATATAGAACAGGATGCTGAAAATGGCGATCACTGAAACAGCTTCGATAATGAAAGCAATTCTTGCCAGTTTTTTCCAGTAGCCTGAATCAACAGGAGAAGCAGTGCGGGTTACTTTGAAGTAAGCGAAAGTGGCCACAAGGGAAGCAACCAGTGAGAGAACGATAAAAAAATGTCCCAGTTGCCCGGGTAAAAGATGCTCGCCAATATAATCCATCAGGGAAATTCGGTTTTAGTGAAAAGTTGGGGCGATAAGGTTGATCCTGTTTATTACTTGCTTTCAACTGCCTCTGATACCTGTACATTCTTTTTAGCCGCTTCCATATCATCTTTGTATTTGGAAGGACATTTGGTTTGTATGCTTTGGCAATCAAAATAACCATCCTGGTATTTTCCTTTGAGCACCAGCCTTTCGCTGATCTCAAAATTCTCCGGCTTTGGCTGATGATAAACGACTTTAACCGATTTGCCCAGGGTATCCACTGCCGTAAAACTTAGGTAATTGGGATTTTTCAGAGCATCATATTCAAGGGGGGATGCTTTGTCCCAGCGGGCCATCAGGTGAACGAACCTGCCGGGCTTTGACATTGCCGTGTCCACAGTATCATAAGTGCTTGTGTTTTGTAAAAAACTGATCAGTACTGCAATCGTGGCAGCAATTCCTACAAGCAAAATGATGTGAATCTTTTTCATCCGGGGCTTTGGGGGTTTATTAAGTTCGGCCTTGGCCGCCGCCTTCGCTTTTTATCCGCCGTAGTTATACGGAGGCGGAAAGCTTCGGCGGTCAAGGGCAAATTTATGTCAAAATACCGTCATAAACGGCGATTTCTCCAACAACAGGGTAATGGATTGATTGTTCAGCAGAATGGAATGTTTTTTAAAAATAATATCCGGTTATTGAAAATTGAGTATTGAATATTGAGCCTTTTACTCAAGGCGTAAAGAAATATTCAATATTCAATACTCAACTTTCAATTTTCAACGGGTCAATTTCCGGCTCCGTATCTTTGGCGCGCATAAAAGTAAATTGCTATATGATTTTTGATTTATCTGAAGAACAATTAATGATTCAACAGGCTGCCCGCGATTTTGCCCGGAATGAATGTTTACCCGGTGTGATCGAACGCGATGAACAGCAGAAATTCCCGAAAGAACAAATCCTGAAACTGGCCGAGCTCGGTTTTATGGGTATGATGGTTGACCCTGCTTATGGCGGCAGTGGGTTGGATACTATCAGCTATGTGCTGGCCATGGAAGAAGTTTCGAAGATAGATGCCAGCGTGAGCGTTTGCATGAGTGTGAACAACAGCCTGGTTTGTTACGGACTTCAGCAATACGGAAATGAAGCCCAGAAACAAAAATACCTGGCACCATTGGCGCAAGGCCGTAAAGATGGAGAGTTATATATCGGTGCTTTCATGCTTAGCGAACCGGAAGCAGGAAGTGATGCTACTTCACAACGCACCACAGCCGAAGATAAAGGAGATTATTACCTGCTGAATGGTACCAAGAACTGGATCACCAATGGAGGCACAGCTTCCGTTTATCTCGTGATCGCACAAACAGATCCTGCAAAAAAATCGAAAGGCATTAACGTACTCATAGTAGAAAAAAACTGGCCCGGCGTTACCGTAGCGGCTAAGGAAAATAAACTCGGTATCCGCGGAAGTGATACACATACCGTAATGTTCACCGATGTAAAAGTGCCCAAAGAAAACAGGATAGGAGAGGATGGCTTTGGTTTCACTTTTGCAATGAAAACACTGGCCGGCGGCCGGATTGGTATTGCATCGCAGGCATTGGGCATCGCCAGCGGAGCGTATGAACTGGCCAAAGCTTATTCCAAAACCCGTAAAGCATTTGGCACAGAGATCATGAACCACCAGGCCATTGCCTTCAAACTGGCAGATATGGCTACCCGTATCGAAGCAGCCCGCCTTCTCTGCCTCAAAGCCGCCTGGGAGAAAGACAATAAAATGGATTACACGCTTAGCTCATCTATGGCCAAAGTATATGCATCTGAAACCGCCATGTGGACCACCGTGGAAGCCGTGCAGATACACGGCGGGTATGGTTTTGTAAAAGAATACCACGTGGAGCGGCTGATGCGCGATGCAAAGATCACGCAGATATATGAAGGCACAAGTGAAGTGCAAAGGATCGTGATAAGCCGTAGTATTTTAAAATAATGTATGTCCGTAAATAAGGAACTCTATTTTCAGCTCAGAGATCAGCTGAACAAATCCGGTGTCACCCTGGTAGCCGTATCCAAGACCAAACCGGTGGAAGATATCCGTGAGTTATATGAACTGGGCCAGCGTGATTTCGGAGAGAACTATGTGCAGGAGCTGGTGGATAAACAGGTGCAATTACCCAATGATATCCGCTGGCATTTTATAGGGCACCTGCAAAGCAATAAAGTAAAATACATCGCTTCGTTTGTGCATCTTATTCATGGAGTGGATAGCGCAAGCCTGCTCAAAGAGATCAATAAACAGGGATTGAAGAATGACCGGGTGATTGATTGCCTGCTGCAGGTGCATATTGCGCAGGAGGAAACGAAATTCGGCCTGGATGAAAAGGAACTGGATGAATTGATGAAAATGCCTGCATATCCCAATGCACATATTAAAGGGTTGATGGGAATGGCTTCTTTTTCTTCCGATGTGGCATTGGTGCAGCAGGAGTTCAGCATGTTGAAGAACCTGTTTACAAAACACACTCATGCCCATCCGGAATTCTCTGTGCTTTCCATGGGCATGAGTGGTGATTATAACATGGCTATACAAGAAGGATCAACGATGGTGCGCATCGGGAGTTTATTATTTGGAAAGAGATAGCGGATCAGCTTTGATAGTTGGGAATATTTTTCCCCAGGTAAATATTCCTTTCAGCTTTTATCATATTTCCCACATCCTTTATTTTAAGGATCCCATTGCCGCCTCTGTCCTGGCATTGTTTCCGTTCCGCTTCGGTAAGAAAAGGATCATCGTCAAATAAATATTCATCAATCCAGTATTCTGTTTTGCCGGGTTCTTTGATGATGACGTGAATATGCGCCGGGTTGCGGCTTTGAGGATAGGAGCCGGGACGAAGGGTAAAGAATTTATATTCCCCGAGTTCATTCGTCTTCATCCAGCCACGCAGGTAGCCATGCTTTTTGGCAACTCCTTTTTCATCTCCCTTTTTTGGATATACCCCGGTGGAATCCGTGTGGTAAATATAAATGATCACATTCGCAGCTCTTGATCCATCCGCGCGGAACACAGTGCCGTTGACAGCCAGTTTCCGGCCTTTTTGTTCCCAATCGCTCAGCCAGACCATATTAGGCAATTGTTCAAACGGGACCGGGCTTTCATAAATAGCTTCACAATCTTCACACCGGTCGCCCACTTTTACATCATTGCCTGATTTCTTTTGTGCACAGCTGCTGGTGCAAACTGCGGTAGTAAATAAAGTCAGCAACAATAGCGGTTTCATATTTGTAATTTTCATCAAAGCTGGTAAAGTCTGTGAGCCTGAACAAATCGGTTACACCAATGGCAGCTCCGGCTTGATATCGGGTGAAACTCCTGACTGCTGACTAACGACTTCCGACTGAATATCAAGCCTGTTCCGCAATTCGTGTAATGTATTTTCCCGCCAGGAAAACGTAATTTTATTTTGACATCATGAACCGCACGGTACTATTGAAATATAAGATCCATCATGTTTTTTTCTGGATGCTGGTATTTGCTATCTGGTATTTCCTGCGTTATGAGGGTTATGGCCATACCTATATAGCTTTCCGGGTGACATTGATAAAAGTGGTGGACCTCGCGTTGATGGTGTATATCACCAACTATCTGCTGATCCCCCGGCTGCTTTACAAAAAACGTTATCCCGCCTTTGTCGTTTGCTTCCTGCTGTTGATCGTTGTCAGCAGCCTTTTGAAGATGAACATTCTCGGAAGGGTGATGAATGCACCGGCGCTGATGTCCTTATCGGGCAATTGGAAGGTGCGGATCTATGATAATATGATACCGCATTTTTTCCTGGTTACTGCCGGAGCCGCCATACAACTGATGATTGATTATTTCCGTTTGCAACAAAGGATGGCAGAAACGGCAAAAGAAAGGGCAGAAGCAGAATTGAATTTTTTGAAATCGCAGATCAACCCGCATTTTCTCTTCAATTCTATCAAGTCCGTTTACTTCCTGATAGATAAACAAAATCATGAAGCAAGAGAATCGCTGCACAAATTTTCAGACATGCTACGTTATCAGCTTTATGAAGTGAATGGCAGCAGGATCTCTATTGAAAAAGAAATACGTTATCTGGAAGATTATGTGCATCTGCAGAAATTGCGGAAAGATGAGCAGTATGAAGTCTCGCTCAATTATTCACCGGAAGTGAGAGGATTTTCTATTGAGCCTTTATTGCTGATCCCGTTTGTGGAGAATGCTTTCAAGCATGTATCTGCCCATACGGTGAAACACAATTTTATACGTATCAATCTCGCGTGCCGGGAGGGCCGTTTTGTTTTTTCCGTAGAGAACTCTAAAGAACCAAAATCATCTGTAGATGCTTATGGAGGCATAGGATTAAAAAATGTAAAACGGAGATTGGAATTATTATATCCCGGCCGCTATGAGCTGACAATAGAAGATAAAGCAGAATCATACAGGGCAGAATTGGTATTGCTGCTGGATAAAGAACCACAACCTCATTTAATAAAATAACCTTGCCATCATGAAAATAAATTGCCTGATCATAGATGATGAGCCGTTGGCGCGGAAAGGATTAAAAGAATATGTGGAGGAAGTGGACTTTCTGCAGCTGGCCGGCGAATTTGAAAACCCGCTCAGGGCCGCTGAAACCTTGAGCCAGGGAGGGATACAGTTGCTGTTCCTCGATATACAAATGCCCAAGATCTCAGGGCTCGATTTCTTCCGTTCACTTCAGCCAGCTATCCCGGTGATATTCACCACTGCTTATCCTCAATATGCACTGGATGGGTTTGAGTTAAATGCATTGGATTACCTGGTAAAACCTGTTTCTTTTGAACGTTTTTATAAAGCGGCGTTAAGGGCCAAAGAATATTATGAAGTGAGGGAGAAGAATGCTACGGAAGGACCCGGTTCATCAGAATACTTTTTTATCAAGGCTGATAACAAACTGGTGAAGATATTTTTCCGGGATGTTTTATTTGCTGAAGCACTGCAGAACTATGTGGTTATTCAAACAACTGATAAAAAATATATCACCTATCTCACTTTTAAAGCAATTGAAGAATATCTTCCTGCGGGTGATTTTCTGAAAACCCATAAGTCTTATATCATTGCTGCCAGCAAGATTGACAGCATTGAAGGAAATGATATCCGGATCGGCACACATCATATACCCATCAGCCGGAACCTCAAAGATGAGGTAATGGAAAAATTACTGAAAGGGAAATTTATTAAAAGATAAAGCTCTATTCATAGCCTTCCACTTCCACGATCTCTCCATAGTTAACGAATAATTCTGCCCCGGCAGGAATATCTTTTAATGCTTCAAAATATTCGCCATCATTTACTGAAATGATATTGGGGTCGGAAGAATGGTTGAGATAGTTCACGATGTCCATCACTTTAAAACCATAATCCGGTACGTAATAATCCGTTTCATCATACAGGCAATAGGTTTCAATCAATGAACGTGAATGCTCTGGTAATTTTTCCACTTCTGCTATTGGCAGTTTGACCCATTCTCCTACATTCCTGGAAAATATATTCCTGCATCCTTTAGGAATATCGCGTATGGCAAATACGCCGATTCCATGCACGGCGGAGGGTTTTAATGCAGCATAGGTTTCCTGTGAAAGTTCGCGGAGAAGTTCAGCCCTGGTCATGATGATCGTTTATGTTTTGAGTTGTGCAAAACAATAAACAAAAAGCCATAAACCAAAAACAAACTTATTTTTTAGTAAACCGCATCATGGCGATATCTCCCATGATAAGATTCAATGTATTCCCGTCAGTAATGGCATAAGTGTTTATTTTCTTCAATGTTTCCAGGAAAACGGTTTCTCCCTGGCCCTGGCAGGCCATTTTGGTAAGGGCCATGGGTTGGTCGAAACTGATCTTATTGCCATCTACCACCAACGGGCCTGAAAATGAATTGCAGCTTGTGTTGCCACTTACTCGTTTATCAGCCACGGTAAAAACGATCTGGGGTTTTTTATCGGGATACAGCCCATCAAATGCAATGCGTGGGCCGGTGATATAGTTTAATACCCAGGTCCCATCAAGTTGTGCAGGATCCGGGGCACCGGAAGCGGCTTTTTTACTATTGTTGCAGGCAAGGCAGGAGAGAAGGATCACAGAGAAGAGTAAATATTTCATAAATGCAGGTTTAAGGTGACAGGTTTGCTATTATTAAAGGTATTGTCTTTTCTATGTCCCACAAAGCCTGTTTTTTGTTTCCCACAAAGACAACAAAGAACACAAAGGGCAAATGCACAAAGAAGTTGTTACTTATTTGCTACATTCTCCTCGTCTTTCATTTAAAATTTCTTTGTGTTCTTTGTTGTCTTTGTGGGAAACAAAAAATTGGTTTTGTAGGAATTTACAGCATTAAAAGACCCTATTCTTCAAAACACTTTCGTCCTGCTCAAGATTTAGCTTCCCCGCTGGGAACCTGTATTGGATTGTTTACTTACAAACCCTCCTGTTTTAGGTTTCTGGATGAATTTGGATCCCTGGGCAGTCCCGGGATTGGCCTTTTTATTCCCCTTCTTTTTGTCTTTGTTATTTTTCTGGTTTAAAAGCGACATAGGTATACTATTTTTTATAAAGATAATATTTCCTGGCCAGGAAGGAAACGGGTATGCCAATGCAAACGATCAATATTAACGCTGCTATAATTGCCTGGTTCCAGTTGAACGGTCCGGGCGCCCGTGGCACCTTGCTATATGGCACTACCACCAGGTTCATCACCAGCCAGGTAAAAATTCCATATAGTACACCGATCAGCAGCGGATGGAAGCGTACCAGTTTCAATCGCGGGTACAGCCAGAAAAGCAGGATAGTGAAAAGAAAAGCGATCACATAATGCAGGAAAAGCCCCAGGGCCGCAATATCCCAGCCGCCTTTCAGAGCCGGTCTGCCCATAACGCCTGAAGCGATATACTTAAGAATGATCTCCGGGTTTTTCTTTCCTTCGATAAGATATTTGATAAAGGCCGATGCGATGTCGAGCGTACCAGCCAGCAAGCCCGCCTTGAGGATAGAGGCTCCAAGGCCTTTGTCGACTGAATTTCGTAATGTCATAAGCAATAGTTTGGGTTTAATGGGACAGCTCCCAGGGCTGGAATGCTGCGCCATCGTGTAAATTAAGGAGCCTGGCCGATAAATGGCGTTTTTGCGGTCAGCTTCTTTCATTGTAACTTTAGGAAGCTTCACCATGAAATTTCTGCTGATAGTATGTTGTTGGGCATTTGCCCTGCCCGCTCTTGCACAACCCCGCAAGGTGGATTTCTATAGGGTAGACCAGCATGCTATATCAGTGGAAGCAGCCACACTTGCTGAACTCTCGCGTCAACTCACTGCCGGCTATACTACCGACCTGGAAAAAACAAGGGCGATCTTCCGGTGGATCACCGAACATATTGCTTACAGAACAAAAGCTTCTACCAGGAAAAATCACCCTGATATTATAGATGATAAAGATACCAGTGCATTGAAACCTCTCGATGAAAGGGTGGCGGAGACCGTACTTAAAAACAAGCAGGGTGTGTGCGATGGTTATTCCAGGCTTTTTAAAACACTCTGTGATTTTTCCGGGATCCGTTCCGAAGTAATTTTCGGATATGCACGTACAGAAACATTCAAACGGATACAACGTTTCCGTTCCAATCATAGCTGGAACGCGGTATATATAGACAGTTCCTGGTACCTGCTTGATGTTACATGGGCAAGCGGCTATGTAGGCAGGAATGATCAGTTTGTCCGCTACCTTGATGAACAATATTTTCTTACCATGCCCGATGTTTTTATCCGCGAGCATTACCCTGATGACCTTTCATGGACACTCATGCAAGACCCTCCACTGATGCCCGAGTTCCGGCATTCACCCTTCCGTCAAAGGGCTTTTGTCAAATACCAGATTGCGCAATACAGCCCGGCTACAGGTATGATCAATGCGAAGGTTGGAGATACCCTGCAATTCCATCTCATCAGTGCCGACCGGAAAGCCGATGAAAACATCAGTGCCAATCCTTTCCTGGATCAATCCCTTTACAGTTCTTCCACAAGTGCATTGATAAAGCCACTTTCAGCCAGAGGCAACCTGGTGCAGTACAGGTATATTGTTATTTCTTCTTCGGTACAATGGATTTATCTTTTGTACAATGATGATCTGGTACTTCGTTACCGCGTCCATATTAAACCCGCTGGAGCAATTCCCATCCTTGCTGCAATGGAGTAAGCTTATTCATGCAGCGTAAGCAAAGGAATCTCCGACTCATATATCAGTTTACTGGTCTCACTTTTTTTGAATAGACGCTCAAAGAAATTATGCGTTCTTGGTATGGTTATGATAAGCGAAGTATTGTTTTTATACGCATATTCCAATATGCCTTCTGCAATATGCCGGTGATCAATATAAGCGTATCCCGGCTTGTACTCATCAAGTATGGTGTGAAGTTGTTGCATGGCCTGTGGCGTATCCGGTGTAAAATGCTTATCCTTATAATCCACGTTCAACACAGATAAAGGCGCATTAAAGAATTCAAGCAACTCCTTCAGTTTTTTTATTGAAGCAGGTTGGGAAATACTTTTCAGGTCATAAGCAAACAGGATATTGCGGATAGGTTGTATCCTGGTCTTTTCAGGAACAATAAGAACCGGCAGCATACTGTTCCGTGAAATATTCACCGCATTGCTGCCAATCATTACTCCTTCCAGTTTTGATTTTACAGAACTTGCTACTACAACAAGATCTGGATTCTCTTCCCTGAAGATGGCGTCAATATTTTCTTCCATCGATATATTTTCTGTGCGGGCTCTTATCAATACATTTTTCCCTGCAAGGGGTTTCAGTTGCTCACGCAGCTGGTTCAATTGTTCCATGGCCGCTTTGTCAGGCGCATCAGGGTCATAATCAGAAACAGGCAACGCTGTAGTATGGATCATTAATGGATGTGCATGCAGCAAGGTGATATATTCAAAGGAATATTCCCGGGAAAGCATGCAGGCATATTCGGCTGCATGAAGTGCCGGCTCAGAAAAATCGGTGCAGACGATAAGCGTTTTCATATTAAGAAGTTTTAGAAAGGGCCGCAATTATGATACCATACCCCCGGCACTTCTTTTAGCTGGGGCATAGTGGGTTTTGTGCGATGAATCCTTTGCGGGGCACAGGTTTCGCCGGGATTTCCCTATTTATTATCAAACAATTTTTTCTGCCATTTCCCGTTTTTAAAAAGCCTGTCAGACAGCTCCCCACAAACTCAATCCCATTTATTAAGTTTGCAGGCCACCAAACCGAACAATTATGAAGAAACTTGTACCCTGGTTTTCTTTACAACTCCTATGCCTTTTTGCCGCCGCACAATCACAAACCCCTGACGGAGAAGGATCCATGCAGGCCGGGTCGTTGAAACGACTGGCCAAAAAAGCCAAATACGGTGTTGCCCTGATGGAGCAACAGTTCAGTTTTTCCACAGGAAAAGGGCTTTCCGGAACGCCCGTCGTTACAGCCCGGGAAGAAGGTAAAGTGGAAATGGTATCCATGGAAGACAAAGCGTATGTCGGCTACATGCTCCCATACAACCAATTCATGAAATTGAAGGATTACGATTTTCAGATATATTACAAGAACAATTTCAAAAGCCAGAAATATCCGCCGGAAAAAGTATCCTTATCTGATGAAAACATTTTCCTTGATGATAATTACGGGCAGTACTATGGTTTTAAGGCCGAAGAATCCGGACAGCGTTCAAGGTTTTTGTATGATTATGAATACACAGACGCCAAATACCTCACACGGATCTTTTTTCACCAGCACATACCTGTGTTGAAACATGTGGTCAGTTTTAAAGTGCCCTCCTGGTTGCAACTGGATATCATTGAAAAGAACTTTGGGCCCGGATATAAGATCCGCAAAGACACCAAAAAAGAAAAGGATTTTATTACGTATACATTCACCGCAGATAATCTCGCTGCCATAAAAGAAGAGCCTTCTTCATTGGGAAGACCTTTTTATCTGCCCCACCTGGTGATCACCGTTCGCAATTTCTCCGTTGATAAAAAACAATACAATGGGTTCAAGGACCTGGCTGATATGTATGCCTGGTATAATTTCCTGTATAAAAAAGCAGAGAATAATACTGATCCGTTGAAAGCACAGGTAACTCAACTGACACAGGGAAAATCAACCGACGAAGAAAAAGTAAAAAGTATTTATTACTGGGTGCAGGACAATATCCGCTATATCGCTTTTGAAGAAGGGTATGCCGGTTTTATTCCGCAAACCGTGCAGGAAGTGTATAAGAACAAATACGGCGATTGTAAATGCATGGCCAACCTGCTCACTGAAATGCTGAAGCTTGCAGGATATAATGCTCATTTCGCCTGGATAGGAACAAGGGATATTCCTTATGACCGCAACGAGATCCAATCGCTTTGTGTGGACAATCATGCGATAGCCGTTTTATACCTCAAAGGCAAAACCTATTTCCTGGATGGTACAGAAAAATATGCACCGCTTGGTAAGAATGCTTTTCGCATACAGGGCAAGAATGTGCTGGTGCAGGATGGCGATGCTTACAAAGTAGAACTGGTGCCTGCAGCTACTATGGAAGAAAACCTTATGACCACCAAAGCGCAGCTTGCATTGAAAGGAGATAAGATCAGTGGTCACGTTAAACTCAGTTTTGAAGGAGAGGCCCGCAATTATTTCCATAATCTTTACAATAGCATTCCGGCCGACAAACGCAAGACCTTTATAAAAAACATGATTGAGCTCGGCAGCAATAATTCCGACGCCATTAATATCAAAACATCTGATTTTAAAGACAGGGATATCCCGCTGGTGATCGAAGGTGATGTAGAGATCAGCAACCAGGTAACCCGCGTGGATAAACTTTGCTATACCAGCATTGATTTTTTCCCGGCTTCCATTGTAAAAGTTTCGCCTGATGAAGAAAGGCAAAACCCTTACGACCTGGACAATGTTTTTTTAGAAAAAGATGAAATAACACTGGAATTGCCTTCAGGCACCAAAGCGGAATCACTGCCGGAAAAATTCCAGGCGAGCTTTCAAAGCAATACCATGGAAGCTATCTATAAAATGAACGGGAATTCTGTAGTGCTGCAAAAAACATTACAGCTTAACTCACCAGTCATTTACAAAGCTGATTTTGAAACATGGAAATCTTTTGTAAGCCGCATCAAAGAATTCAACCGTACCAATATTACACTTCAACTGCCCTGATAATTATATGAAAAAGACACTGCCTCCATTCTTATTCTTGCTATTCCTTCTGCCACTGACAACAATGGCCCAACAACGGATAAGCAAACAGGAAATTGAGCTATTTAACAAGAACCTCAAAGAAAACCCGCTGCTGCAGGATGATCCTGATTTCAGCGCAACGTCTTCTGCAACAAAATGGCCTGATGAAAGCGCTGTCATCTTATGCCAGAAAACGGTATTTGATTTCGATAAGAAAGGATTAAGCGCCGGAAAACGGATCGGGCGGAATATCTGGGGCGTAATCTTTGCCATTCCAACACTTGGATCATCTTTACTGCTGGCAAATGCATCCAGCGAAACCAAGATATTGATTGAAGAAACGGAAAGAAGGAAGATACTGCTGCGCGATAAGTTTGCCGTGGAGCAATACTCTATTTTATATTTCCGTCTTTCTACTGCTGGTGATGCCTTTGCAGCAAGGGTTATTAAGAAGAATGGAGATATACAGCCGGTTGAAGTTAAAGATGCAGTAAGAGTGGATGATATCAGAACAGTACCCAGCGTTTTCAGAACATATACTGATTCCAGGATTACCATTTCTTACCGGCCTGATTATTTCAAAGTGGCTATTCCAGACCTGGAAGAAGGGGATATTATTGAATACGAATTCAAGAACCTGAACAGTCAGGCTTATCTGCGTAATCCCAGTTACAAGGAATTCGATCCTGTTTATTATGTCTGCAACCGCGAATTGCCTGTAGCCAGGCAGATCATTGAAGTGGTGGCGCAGGATGAGAAATATTATATCGGGCATAAAAGCCTGAAAGGGGCACCTGATTTTTCACAAACTACTGTAAAGGGAAAGAAAATATTCCGCTGGGTGGATGATAGCCGCGATAAACTGGTGGATACAAGATACGTGAATGAACTGGTAGAGAAACCTTCCGTAAAGTTTCAGGTCATTTATGCGCGCGACAACAGCAAAGGTTTTGTTTGGTTCAATGAAGGGGATAATGCTAAGAATGATATGACCCGTGATGAACTGATGGCTAATGTAAGAAAGTATTGGTTCAACCGTGCGAAATACGAAAACCCGGAAGGAGGTAAATCGTCTTCTATAGAAGCTATGGCAGACGAGATATATAAGGCATTAAAGAAAAGCGGGATTACAGAAGGACCGGAAGATGATTATATCCGCAAAGCGTATTATTCTATCCGCGCCCGCACTTTATACGATAACTGGCGGGATATGGCCTTTGCCAAAACCTTTTCAGCATTGCTGGCAAAAAAGAAAATACAGCATGAGATCATTGCTACTACTTCCAATCAGCGCACACAACTGGAGAAAGTGGCTTTTACACAGGAAATAGCCTGGCTGGTAAAATGTAAAGGAAAATACTATTGCAATCCTAATGAGCACCTGAATCCCGAAGACATACCGGTTTATCTTGGAGGCAATGATTGCATACGCTTTACCTATAATGATGAAAAAACGACGGCCAGTGATGTTATTCCTGCAACAGACACTTCAGCGAATGTGATTGCCACGCAGATCGATGTGAAGCTGGATGCAACATTGGCGAACATGGTGATTGATAAAACAGTTGAAGCAAAAGGATTGATCAAAGATGATATCATTGATGATGTGCTGGCATTAACGCCATTCATGGAAAATGATTACCGCAATATGGATGGCACTGGCATGTGGGATGGACTGAGCGGCAGGGCAACAGCCCAAGCGATGGAAGACTTTACCAAGCAAAAACAGGAATGGAAAGAAGAAAAGCCAAAGATGATGAAATCAATGGCAGAAGAAGAATACAATACCAAAGTGGAGAAATACGATAACTTTCGTGTGCAGCAGGATGGACGCAGCTTTAAGAAAAAATCACTTCGTTATAATGAAGATTTTACCCTTTCTGGTCTTACTGCAGTAGCGGGAAAAGATCTGATCGTATCACTGCCAGCCCTGATGGGTTCGCAAACCAGGATCAGTAAAGAAGAGCGAAGCAGGACATTGCCTGTTGATCTTCGCTATCCCCGCAAAGTACTTTGGCATATTACAATGGCCATACCTGCGGGATACACAGTGAAAGGATTGGAAAGTCTGAATAAAGAAACAGATAATGCTACAGGCTCTTTCATTTCTACAGCAGTGGTAGAAGGAGATAAGCTGATAATAGATATCCGTAAAATATACAAGGCCGGGCAACTCAACAATTCCGACTGGCCGGCTTTATTGCAGATGATGGATGAAGCATATAACTTTTCACAATCGAAAGTTGTACTGAAAAAAGATTGATAGGTTAATGAACACGAATAAAAAAGCCGCCCCGATAAAAGGGGTTATTGTTTAAACTTGAACTCAACCCTTCTGTTGCGGGCTCTTCCTGCAGCTGTGCTGTTATCTTCAATCGGCTGATCCATACCATATCCTGTTGCAGAAATCCTGTCGCTGGCAATACCTCTCTTTATCAACGCTGCTTTTACTGCCTGTGCTCTCTTCTCAGAAAGTACCTGGTTGGAAGCTGCTTTACCAACATTGTCAGTGTGACCACCTACATCCAGTTTGATCTCTTTGTATTTGTTCATGTAATCAACGATCTCAGTCAGTTCACGCAGGGATGCTGCTGTAAGGGCAGACTTACCTGTGACAAACTGTATGTTCGTTGCGTTGAATTCCGGAATAGCAGGGCATCCACCGTTTTCTGCAACACCAGCAATGCTTGGGCATTTATCTTCAGAATCAGGAACGCCGTCTTTATCGCTATCAGGCACTGGGCAACCATTGTATTGTGCCACACCTGCTTCCTGAGGACATTTATCTTCATCATCATTGATACCGTCTTTATCACTGTCGGGTACAGGGCAACCATTATAGCGGGCAACACCGGCCTGGCTAGGACATTTGTCAAGTGAATCAACAACACCATCGCCATCGGAATCAACAGGAACTGGCGGTGGAGGCGGGGGTGGGGGTGCTGTTATTTTCTTTTTACCACCAAAGAGTTTGAACTTCAAACCTGCCTGGAAACCCTGGTTGTAAAAATATGGAGCGGTAGTACTGGGCTCTTCAATTTTTGTGAGGCCATGTATATAACGTCCATAAATGGTAACTCTTGCACGGGGAAAGAATTCAATACCACCTGTACCTGCGATACTGGTGCTTTTGAAATCATCTTTGTTGCTTACATCATTTATTTTGTCTTTAGCCGACAATTTGAAATCGAATTGCGGACCTACAGCCAGTGCAACATATTCGCCAAGATGGAATTTGATAAAGAGTGGAACTGAAAGATATCCCAGTTGCTGGTCGAAACTTTCGATACCACTCAATTCTGCTTTAGAACCTACAATAGAATAGAGCGCCTGAGGTTCTATAGAAACAACATTTCCTAAAGGAAAATTAAGGAATAAGCCTGCAGCATATCCCCATTTCCATTTTGCTTCGAGCGGAAGACCGCCGCGATCGGTTATTTTAAACCTTGAGTAGTTAGCAGCGCCCACCAGGCCGCCAGAAACACTGTGACTTGTTGTCGCAGCTTCCTGGGCGAACAGGCCAAGGGATAGGCTCATGCCAATAAATAATAACGAGATGTTTTTTTTCATATTAGTTTGTTTAACAGGTTACTGGTAGAAAAATAAAAAAGGTATGAGGAGAGATAAAAAGAGTGTTTAGAGTCATAAGCATAAGTTGGTGTAACTTTCATGAAGATCATGGAAAGTAGCATGTATCAGATAGTGCAAATCTCATTCCAGTATGTAATTCTGGTATGTTTCGGGCCTGAAAAGAGTATAAATGGGAATTTATTCCCCCATTTTCGGGGGATGAAATGTGTAATGATTTTTTACTTAAAGGTATATTAAGTGAAAACCTTTGTATTTTATAAGTGTATTCTTATCTGTGGTTGAAAGAATCGAAAGTTTACTATTTTTATACAACTATTACTACACTGCAAGCGGTACAATCAGTATTTTTTATGACATCAAAAGCCACTACTCCCGAACAGTATTTAAAAGAATTACCCGAAGACCGTAAAGAAGCTTTTACGAAACTGCGGGATACTGTAGCAAAAAATATTCCCAGGGGGTTTAAAGAAACGATGACATACGGTATGCTGGGTTATGTTGTTCCTCATTCATTATACCCCGGCGGTTATCATTGTGATCCCACACTACCCTTGCCTTTTGTAAGCATTGCTTCACAGAAAAACTTTATTGCATTATATCACATGGGTCTCTATTCCGATCCCGTTTTGCTCAAATGGTTTACCACAGAATATACCAAACACAGCACAGCCAAACTGGATATGGGCAAAAGCTGTATCCGGTTTAAAAAACCGGAACACATACCCTACAAGCTGATCAGCGAACTGATTAAAAAAGTAACCGTGAAAGATTGGATCGCTGCCTACGAAAAACATGTAAAACGGTGACAGTGTATTAAAATTTCCATAAACATCCGTTTAGGAAGCGTATAAAACTCAGGCTTTTATCTCGTGGCAGGAAGTTTGTCATGATTCCTTTATATATTCTTTTTATGAAATACCTGT
>CBHEUU010000002.1:0-22691 GCA_965990355.1 uncultured Chitinophagaceae bacterium | reverse complement strand
GGAGGAGAGATCAATCCCACACCAGGTGTGGAGTGTCTTGTTTTACCGATCCATTCATCCACTTTATGCCCGGGCAATTGTCCGCCTTCACCGGGTTTTGCACCCTGTGCCATTTTGATCTGCAGTTCGTCCGCCTCAGTTAAATAAAGACTTGTAACTCCAAACCGGGCGGAAGCAACCTGTTTGATGGCGCTGCGCATGGAATCGCCATTAGGCAGCAGTTCATATCTTCTTTCATCTTCACCACCTTCACCGGTATTGCTTTTTGCACCGATACGGTTCATCGCAATAGCGAGCGTGGTGTGTGCTTCCCAGGAAATGGAGCCAAAGCTCATTGCGCCGGTAGCAAAGCGTTTAAAGATATTTTCTGCCGGTTCCACTTCATCAATAGAAATGGAAGGACGCAGTTTTTTGAAACGGAAAAGACTGCGTAAGGTGCAGGCTTTTTCACCCTGCTCATTCACCAGTTTTGAATATTTCTTGAACGTGCTGTAATCATTGTGCTGTGTTGAATATTGCAGCAGGTGGATGGTTTGCGGGTTGAACAAATGGAATTCGCCTTTGCGTTTCCATTGATAGATACCCCCAACCGGCAGCCTGTCTACAGGAATATCTTTTTTGCTGAAGGCAAAGAAATGTTTGGCGAGTGCTTCTTTAGCTATTTCATCGAGGCCCATGCCTTCAATGCGGGAAGTAGCACCGGTGAAATATTTATCTACCACTTCTTTGTTCAGGCCAAGTATTTCAAATATCTGTGCACCCTGGTATGATTGCAGGGTGGAGATGCCCATTTTTGAAAACACTTTTAACAGGCCTTCATTCACAGCTTTGATATAATTCTTCTTCAGTTCATCATCTGTCAGCGTTGTTTGCAGCTTGCCTGTTTCTTTCATATCGCGGATGGATGACAATGCGAGATAAGGATTGATCGCAGTGGCGCCGAAGGCGATCAGGCAGGCGAAATGATGCACTTCCCAGGTATCACCAGCTTCCACGATAATGCCTACCTGCCCGCGAAGTCCTTTACGGATCAGGTGGTGGTGTATGGAGGCTACAGCGAGCAATGAAGGGATGGGAGCGTGGTCCGAATCAATCGCCCTGTCCTGCAGCACCAACACTTTAAATCCATCTTCCACTGCATCTACTGCATAGCGGCAGATACGGTCCAGCGCGGCTTTCAATGATCCGTCTTTACCGTTCGCCCTGAAATAACATTGCAATGTTTTGGCCTGAAATAAGCCTGTATCGATACTTCTGATCTGCTCCAATTCGTGATTGGTGAGGATCGGTTGCTTCAATGCTACACTATGGCAGGTCAGCGGATCTTCGATCAGCAGGTTGCCGTTATTACCGGCAAAGCTTGCGAGCGACATCACCAGTCTTTCGCGGATAGGATCAATCGGCGGATTGGTTACCTGTGCAAAAAGCTGTTTGAAATAACTGCTGAGATGCTGTGGTTGATCGCTCAGTACAGCCAGTGGAATATCGGAACCCATGGAGCCGATCGGTTCTTTTCCGTCCAGCGCCATTGGAGCAATGATGTTATCAAGGTCTTCTGTGCTGTAGCCAAATGCTTTCTGGTATTTGAAGATCTGCTCATGCTCGAGGTGGGTGAACATGATACGGGGCTCAGGCAATTCTTCCAGCCGGATCTTGTATTTGTTCAGCCATTCAGCATAAGGTTTCTGAGTGCAGATATCTTTTTTCAGTTCTTCATCGCTGATGATCTTACCTTGTTCCATATCCACCACGAACATCTTACCAGGCTGCAGCCTTCCTTTTTCTTTTATTAAAGAAGGATGAACAGGCAGCACGCCGGTTTCAGAAGCCATGATCACGCGATCATCTGCGGTAACGCAATAACGGGAAGGGCGAAGACCATTCCTGTCCAATGTAGCACCGATGATCTTTCCATCGGTGAATGAAATAGAAGCAGGGCCATCCCAGGGTTCCATGAATGCAGAGTGGAATTCATAGAACGCTTTTTTAATGGGGTCCATTTGCTCATTGCCATCCCATGCTTCGGGGATGAGCATCATCATTACGTGTGGCAGCGAACGACCGGTCATGGAGAGCAGTTCAATGATATTATCAAGACATGCGCTGTCTGATTGTCCATTGGTAACAACCGGCAGCAGCATCTCCATTTCTTCTTTGGTGAAATAAGGAGAAGTAAAATTCTTTTCGCTTGTTTTCAACCAGTTCAGGTTGCCCTGCAAGGTGTTGATCTCGCCATTGTGTGCGATGAAACGGAATGGCTGTGCCATTTTCCAGGAAGGGAAAGTGTTGGTAGCAAAACGGGAATGCACGAGGCCAAAAGCACTCACCATTCTTTTATTGCTGAGGTCGGTGAAGTAACGGCGAACCTGTCCGCTTGTCAACTGACCTTTATACACTAATGTTTTGTAAGAAAGCGAGGCGATATAAAAACCGATCTCATCTTTTCTTACTGTATTCAAAACAGTATGGCTGGCATAATTGCGCAGCACGAATAATTTCCGTTCAAATTCATCAGGATTTGAAATATGATCGGGGCAGGCAATGAATACCTGTTCTATTTCCGGTTCAACACTCAGGGCTGTTGGGCCTATATCGTGTGTGTTTACCGGCACTTTACGGTAAGCAAGTATCTCCAATCCCAGCTTCTCAGCTGTGCGGTTGAAGATCTCGCGGCATTCTTCACGAAGCCTGATCTCTTTGGGGAAGAATACCATTCCCACACCATACTTCCCATAGGAGGGAAGATGCACACCGAGCTTAATGCATTCATCAAAGAAGAATTCATGAGGCACCTGTATCATGATACCGGCACCATCACCTGTATTGTTTTCACAACCGCAGGCACCGCGGTGTTCCATATTCTCCAATACTGTCAATGCATCAGAGATGTTCTGGTGGGATTTACCACCCTTGATGTTCGCCACAAACCCGATCCCACAGGCATCATGCTCAAAGGATGGGCTGTACAACCCCGTATTGCTCACCATACAGCAATTCAATTTTTAGATAAATAATAAAAAAATATAGTAATTTCTGAGAATGCAGCAAGAATCGTCGTAAAATACTAAATAATTTTCAGACGGATAGGCGGATTTGTTAATAATTTTCCACAAGGGTGTGGATTCAGTCATCTGGTCATACGAGGTACCCGAAAAGCGTGTCGTTCTTGTTCAATTCGGTGTAGCGGATATGACAATTTTCCAGGTTCCGGATCAGGGATTCGTAATCTTTTTTCGACTGTAATTCAATGCCAACCAGGGCAGGGCCATTCTCTTTATTGGTCTTTTGCATGTATTCGAAGCGGGTGATATCGTCTGTTGGTCCGAGCACGTTGGTAACGAACTCTTTTAGTGCCCCGGGCCTTTGGGCAAAACTGATCAGGAAGTAGTGTTTCAATCCTTCATACTGCAGGCTTCTTTCCTTGATCTCCTGCATGCGGTCAATATCATTGTTGCTGCCGCTTACAACGCAAACAATGGTCTTGCCTTTGATCTGCTCCGCAAATTCGTCGAGAGCTGCGATGGACAGAGCGCCGGCGGGTTCAGCAACAATGGCATCTTCATTATACAATTTCAGGATGGTGGTACATATTTTCCCTTCGGGTACCAGCCGCATATCATCAAGCACATCCTTACAGATGGAAAAAGTAAGATCGCCGACTCTTTTTACTGCGGCGCCATCTACAAAACGTTCGATCTGTTCAAGCGTTACGGGCTCTCCGGCCTTGAGCGCTTCAAACATGGAAGGAGCTCCTTCGGGCTCCAGCCCGATGACTTTTGTTTGGGGAGAAAAGATCTTGAAATAAGAGCCGACACCGGCGCTTAATCCTCCTCCGCCAACGGGAACAAAAATGTAATCAATATCAGTAAGGTCTTCCAGTATTTCCACGGCAACAGTAGCCTGCCCTTCAATGATGCGGTGATCATCAAAAGGAGGGATAAAGGTCATGCCGTTTTCTTCCGTGTATTTTTTTGCTGCAATAGCACAATCATCAAAAGTGTCGCCTATCAGTTTGATCTCAATATTGCTTTCACCAAACATTTTTGTCTGGTTCACTTTCTGTTTTGGTGTAATGATGGGCATGAATACCACACCTTTTACACCAAGCTTTTTACAACTGAATGCAAAACCCTGCGCATGATTGCCTGCACTAGCGCAAACCACGCCAACCTGTAATTTCTCACGCGGCAGGCTTTTCATCATGTTATAGGCGCCGCGCAGTTTATAACTGCGCACCACCTGCAGGTCTTCCCTTTTCAAATACACTTTACAGTTGTATTTGCGGGAAAGATTTGCATTCAACTGAAGCGGCGTCCGGTTCACCACGCCGTGCAAACGTTTTGCCGCTTCAGCAAAATGCAAATTTGTATGTGCTACAACTTCTTCCATATTCTTGTCTCTTTATCGCTGGTTTAGCCGATTGATTCAGCTTTCAGCGCCTGTTGCCTGAACACATCTTTTGTGGATGATTCATTCAATGTAGATGTTTCCACTTTTTGATTTTCCGGACGAAGGCTTCTTACTGTTTTACCAGCCTGCCAGAGTTCGCTTTCACGCAATTCTTTCAGTTCTGCATCCAGTTTCTCACGGTAGTCAGGTTGTGAGTTGGAATCGATAGAACGTTGTGATTCCTTACCTGCAGCCACGCTTTCATACAGTTCTTTAAATACAGGAGCTGTTGCATCCCTGAACTTCTTCCACCAATCCAATGCACCACGCTGAGCGGTGGTAGAGCAGTTGGCATACATCCAGTCCATACCGTTTTCTGCTACCAGTGGCATCAGTGATTGTGTCAGTTCTTCTACTGTTTCATTGAAAGCTTCGCTTGGAGTATGTCCTTTATCACGCAGCACCTGGTATTGAGCAGCAAAAATTCCCTGGATAGCGCCCATCAGTGTTCCTCTTTCACCGGTAAGGTCAGAGTATACTTCTTTTTTGAAATCTGTTTCAAAAAGATAACCGCTTCCTACTGCAATGCCCAGTGCTACTACGCGTTCGAATGCTTTACCTGTTGCGTCCTGGAAAATAGCATAAGAGCTGTTCAGGCCACGGCCTTGAAGGAACATTCTTCTCAATGATGTACCGGAACCTTTTGGTGCAACCAGGAACACGTCTACATCTTTGGGAGGTACGATACCTGTTTGCTCATTGAAAGTGATGCCAAAGCCATGGGAGAAATAGAGGGCTTTGCCAGGAGTAAGATGTTTTTTTACTGTTGGCCATAAAGCGATCTGTGCTGCATCACTCAGCAGGTAGCAGATGATCGTTCCTTTTTGCAGGGCTTCTTCTATTTCAAACAACGTTTCACCGGGTACAAATCCATCACGTACGGCTTTATCCCATGTTTTGGAATCTTTACGTTGACCTACGATCACGTTGATACCATTGTCTTTCTGGTTCAGCGCCTGGCCGGGGCCTTGTACGCCATAACCAATTACTGCAATTGTTTCATTCTTTAAAATTTCCTGCGCTTTGCTAAGTGGAAATTCTTCACGGGTCACAACGTTTTCCTCAACGCCGCCGAAATTTAGTTTTGCCATTTGTATTGTTGTTTAAAAGTTTAAAAATTATAAGCGTTTAGTTGTTTACTGATTCTATCACATTGAAAAAACTTTCTCATTCTCATTCAGGTACTCATTCTCTGCTGCATCTTCTCCTGGTTCCCTGTATTCAAACTCTTTCAGTTTTTCATGGAAACCGTCACTGTCTTTAATGATAGCTACTCTCGCACTTCTGACGAATTCTATCAGTCCGAATGGTTCCAGTACTTTGATCAGGTTATCTGTCTCTTCACGGTGGCCAGCCACTTCAAAAACGGTATAGTCTTTACGGATCACTACCGCCTTGGCGCCATGCTCACGCAGCAAACGCTCCACTTTCACTTCTTCTGCAATAATATCGGTAGGTACTTTATACAAAGCCAGCTCCTGCCAAACGATCTCTTCATTGGTATTGTAATAGGCTTTCAGTACTTCCACCTGCTTTTCTATCTGGCGGCAGAGTTTTCTTACCACATCTTCTGTTTCATTGATCACGATCGTAAAACGGTGCACACTGTCTACTTCCGAAGGAGAGGTATTCAAGCTTTCAACATTGATCTTTCTCCTTGAAAAAATAATTGCAATCCGGTTCAGCAAACCAATCTGGTTCTCTGTATAAACTGTTATTGTATATTCCTGCTTAAGCATAATCTTTTATTTAGTGGTTATACCTCTTCTCTTGAAAGAACTATTTCTGCAACGCCACGGCCTTGTGGTACCATGGGGAATACGTTATTCTCTTTTCCTACCATTATCTCCAGTAAGAAGCTTCCGTTATTGTCAAGCATTTCTTTCAGGGAGCTAACGAGATCTTCCCGCTTCGAAATACTCTTTCCGGGAATACCAAACCCTTTTGCCACCTGCACAAAATCGGGGCTGGTGATATCCACGAATGAATACCTTTTTTCATGAAACAGTTGCTGCCATTGCCTTACCATTCCAAGGAACTGGTTATTGAGAATAATGATCTTTACATCTGGTTTGAATTGCATGATGGTGCCGAGTTCCTGCAATGTCATTTGAAAACCACCGTCGCCGATAATGGCTACTGTTTTTCTTTTGGGATCACCATACGCTGCACCAATTGCTGCAGGTAATGCATATCCCATTGTGCCGAGACCGCCACTGGTGATATTGCTCCGGCTCTGGTTGAATTTGGCATAGCGGCAGGCTACCATCTGGTGTTGACCCACATCTGTTACGATGATGGCATCACCTTTTGTAAGTTCATTCAATTCTTTGATCACTTCACCCATGGTGAGAATATCGCCGGTTGGGTTCAGTTCTTCCCTGATGACTTTATCTTCTTCTTTTTGCTGAAACTCTTTGAAGCGTTGCAGCCAGGAAGGATATACTTTCTGTTCGATCAGTTCTGTGAGCAATGGTAATGTTTCCCGGCAGTCACCCCATACAGGAACAGTTGACTTCACGTTCTTATCAATTTCCGAGGGGTCAATATCCAGGTGAATTACTTTTGCCTGCTTGGCATATTTATCCAGGCGGCCTGTAACGCGGTCATCGAAGCGCATGCCGATCGCTATCAGCACATCGCATTCATTGGTGAGCACATTGGGGCCGTAGTTGCCGTGCATGCCCAGCATTCCCACACCCAGCGGATGATCTGTAGGCAGAGCACTCATGCCCATGATAGTCCATGCAGCAGGGATGCCTGATTTTTCAACAAATTTTTTAAACTCTTTTTCTGCTTTGCCGAGAATAACACCCTGACCAAAGATCACAAAAGGCTTTTCTGCAGCATTGATCAGTTTGGCTGCTTCGGCTATATATTCCTTGCGAACGATCGGTTTGGGACGATAGCTGCGGATATGCTCACATTTTTTATATCCTTCGTAATCGAACTTCTGCAATTGGGCATTCTTGGTAATATCAATCAATACAGGTCCGGGTCTTCCGCTTTTAGCGATATAAAATGCTTTTGCCAGAACAGAAGGAATCTCTGTAGCATCCGTTACCTGGAAATTCCATTTGGTAATAGGTGTTGTAATATTGATCACATCAGTTTCCTGGAAAGCATCTGTTCCCAATAAATGTGCAAACACCTGGCCGGTAATGCACACCAGAGGAGTGGAATCGATCATGGCATCTGCCAGGCCGGTCACCAGGTTGGTAGCACCAGGACCGCTGGTAGCAAACACCACACCCACTTCGCCGGAGGTGCGGGCAAAACCCTGGGCAGCATGGATTGCACCCTGCTCATGGCGTACCAGTATGTGTTTGAGCCTGTCGTTGTAATCATACAAAGCATCATAGATCGGCATGATGGCGCCGCCGGGATAACCAAAAATAGTTTCCACACCTTCAGCCAGGAATGCTTCCAGCACTGCTTCGCTGCCGGAGATTGACCTTGCTGCTGATTTGGTTGCCGCTTGTTGCTTTAATTCCAATGTTTCCATAAAACTGTTTGAGTATTCTTCTACAATTATGTTTGAACCGGCTTGCCAGCCATAGCTTCAGCGAAGGCTGGCGAGCCGGCGATGTGATCATTGATCTGTTACACAGCCTTCGCTGGCGTCTTTTACGCTTATAGCATATTTATACAAAACACCCTTGGTAGCTTTCAACGCCGGTTTTTTCCAGGCAGCTTTCCTGCGGGCAATTTCTTCTTCGCTTACTTTCAGTGTGATCTTGTTCTTTACAGCGTCAATTTCGATGATATCATTATCCTTTACGAAAGCGATCAATCCACCATCGAATGCTTCGGGAGTAATATGGCCGACCACAAAACCATGCGTACCGCCACTGAATCTTCCATCGGTGATCAGTGCTACTGATTTTCCCAAACCTGCACCAATGATAGCACCGGTTGGTTTCAGCATTTCAGGCATACCAGGTGCGCCACGTGGACCGATATAGCGGATCACCACTACATCCCCTGCATGCACTTTACCGGAAGCTATACCTGCAATCAGATCTTTTTCACCATCAAATACACGCGCTGTTCCTTCAAAGCGTTCACCTTCCTTGCCGCTGATCTTTGCCACACTTCCTTTCTCTGCAAGATTGCCATACAGTATCTGCAAATGGCCTGTTGCTTTCAAAGGTTCTTCCAGTGGTTTAATGATCTGCTGTTTGGAAAAATCCAGATCAGGTGCATCCGCCAGATTTTCAGCAACGGTTTTACCAGTTACTGTTAGGCAATCACCATGGAGCAATCCTTTGCTCAATAAATATTTCATTACTGCAGGCACGCCACCGTGCTGGTGCAGGTCTTCCATTAAATATTTTCCGCTGGGTTTGAAATCAGCGAGTACCGGTACGCGGTCACTGATGGCCTGGAAATCATCCTGGGTCAGTGATACGTCCACGCTTTTGGCTATAGCGATGAGATGCAATACTGCATTGGTACTGCCGCCTAATACCATCACAACGGTGATCGCATTTTCAAATGCTTTACGTGTCATGATATCGCGTGGCTTGATATCTTTTTCGAGCAGCAGTTTAATAGCTCCACCTACTGCATCGCATTCTTTTTGTTTCTCGGCGCTTAAGGCTGGATTGGAAGAAGAGTTAGGCAAACTCATTCCCAATGCCTCGATAGCGCTGGCCATTGTATTAGCTGTATACATTCCGCCGCAAGCGCCAGCGCCGGGGCAGGAGTGTTGCACGATGCCTTTAAAATCTGCTTCACTGAGATTGCCTGCTATCTTTTGTCCCAATGCTTCAAAAGCACTTACAATGTTCAGGTCTTCTCCTTTATAATGGCCTGGTGCAATAGTGCCACCATATAACATGATAGAAGGGCGATTCAAACGTCCCATGGCCATCACAGAACCAGGCATGTTTTTATCGCAACCCGGTACAGTGATCAATGCATCATAATATTGCGCACCGGCATTGGTCTCAATACTATCAGCAATCACATCGCGGCTTACCAGGCTATAGCGCATACCATCTGTGCCCATGCTGATACCATCACTTACGCCGATAGTGTAGAAGCGAAGACCTAATAAACCTTCTGTTTCATTCACACTTTTGCGGATGTTGGTCGACAGGTCATTCAGGTGCATATTACAGGGGTTACCATCCCATCCCATACTGACGATGCCTACCTGTGCTTTATGAAAATCTTCTTCTTTAAAGCCAATTGCATAGTACATTGCCTGTGCGGCAGGTTGTGTTACGTCCTGCGTTAATTCTTTCGAGTATTTGTTTAATTCTGCCATGTTATCGTCAATGTGTCGTTGAATAGTTCTTTTATTAAGCCATTACTTCCTTTGGGCTTGTTTGTTTTTGTTTAGTGAGTGGTTTTTCAATCACGCGTTCCATATAAGCTGTTTGTATCTGTTTGCTTACAGAACTGTTCCAGTCTTTTTTGAATTTAACATCATCAAGGCTTTCCCAGCCGATCACTTCAGCAGCTGTGCCACAGAAGAAAGCTGTGTCTGCTTCTTTCATTTCATCGAGTGAAAACAGCGTTTCCTTTACAGGGATATTCAATTCTTTGCATAATTCCAAAACGGTTGCGCGGGTAATGCCTGGTAAGATATTGCCAAGGGCAGGAGTGAAGAGGCAACCATCTTTTTCATAAAATACATTTGCTCCGGGACCTTCTGCTACATAACCATTCATATCAGTGAGCAATGCTTCATCATAGCCTGCAGCTTTTGCTTCCTGGCTGGCAAGGATGGAGTTTACATAATGCCCACCTGCTTTAGCCTGTATATTAAAACCTTTGGGATTAGGGCGCTGATAAGAAGATGTTTTTATCCTTAATAATTTCTCTCCGAGAAAAGGCTGCATTTCCCATGCCTGTATAGTGATAAGGGACTCACTGTTTTTAACAAAACTCATGTTGGCTGGAGCATACACAACAGGGCGGATATACGCATCCTGCAAATTATTTCTTTTCAATACCTCGTAATTGGCTTTGATTAATTCTTCCACTGACCATTTATAAGGCATGTTCATTAAGCGCGCTGACTGTTCCAGCCGCTCATAATGTTCTTTCGCTTTGAAGATCTTTGTTTCCCCATTGATATTCCTGTATGAACGGATACCTTCAAACACTGAGTAGCCATAGTGAAGCGACTGGCTGTACAGGTCGATTTTAGCTTCTGAAGCTTTCACGAATTCTCCATTCAGCCAAACCACGGTATGTTCATTATAATAGGAAGCCATGTTTATTTTTTTAATTCGGGGGTATAAAAAAACCCGCCTTTTTGGAGGCGGGTTTCGTATTTAGTTTTTTGATTTTTATATACAATATCCACCTCCAAGCGTTGCAGGAATAATAATCACCACCACAATAATAATCACGGTAATCGCTGAGATGATGTTATATATTCTGTTGTTCAACATGAAGAGTATCTATTTTGTAAATATACACCCCTCGCTTTAAAAAAAGAACTTTTCGAAAAAATATTCTGATCAAACAATCAGATAATGGTCGACTTTCTTGCTTCGATATTCTCCTGCTTTACAGAGCCGGGGATCTTACCGCCTACATAATCGCTGATCAGTTCTCCCAGCGTAGAAGTGAAGTAGAAGTTAACCGGATCAATATCCTTGGTAACAAAGCCGTTCTGCAAAGTCCAGTTCACTGCTTCCCTTACCAGCCCCGCTTCTTCTGTCAATCCGAAATGATCGAGCAGCATGGCTGCAGACAGGATGGAACCCAAAGGATTCGCAATGTCTTTTCCGGCAGCCTGCGGATAAGAACCGTGGATCGGTTCAAACAAAGCAGAGCCGCTGCCGATTGAAGCGGAAGGCAGCAGTCCCAATGAACCGCTGATCACGCTGGCTTCATCACTGATGATATCACCAAACATATTTTCTGTGAGCACCACATCAAATTGTTTGGGATTTAAAATGATCTGCATGGCAGCGTTGTCAACAAAAAGAAAATCGAGTTCAACATCGTTATATTGATCAGCTATTTCTTTTACAATTTTGCGCCAGAGCCTGGATGTTTCCAGCACATTCGCTTTATCTACCAGTGTCAGTTTCTTTCTTCTTTTTTGTGCAGCCTGGAATGCCAGGTGAGCAATACGTTCGATCTCGCTTGCAGTGTATACGCAATCATCAGAGGCCTGGGTGCCATCTGCGCTGATCTCTTTCTTGACGAAATAAATACCACCGGTGAGTTCACGGTAGATCACGAAATCTACATTCTCCAGGTTTTTTGTTTTTAACGGAGAAAGATGATGAAGCGCAGGATAAGTTGTTACAGGACGGATATTGGCAAACAACTGTAATGATTTACGCAGCTTCAGCAATCCCTGCTCGGGTCTTACTTTGGCAGTGGGATCATTATCATATTTAGGATGCCCGATAGCGCCGAAAAGGATCGCATCGCTGTTAAGGCAAACTTCGATTGTTTCATCTGGCAGGGGATTACCTGTTTTGTCGATGGCATCTGCTCCCATCAAACAATAAGTGTAATTGAACTCATGACCGAATGATTCGGCGATGGCGTTCAATACGCGGATAGATTGTTTGGTTACTTCGGGACCGATTCCGTCCCCTTCAATGACTGCAATGTTTTTGTTCATAACGTTATGGCTTTAGTGTACTGGATTTTTCAAATTGTTCGATCTCTGTCCGCATGCTTATTAAGTAGTCAATATCGTCGTAACCATTCAGCAGACAGGTTTTTTTATAACTGTTGATATCAAAAGATTCCTGTTCGCCGGTGGAACTGATCCGGATAAATTGTCCGGGAAGATTTACTTCCAGCGTTGTAGCAGGATCTTTTTCTACAGCAGCGAATATCTTTTGAAGAAAATCTTCTGATACAGTAACAGGAAGCAGGAAGTTGTTCAGTGAATTGTTTTTGAAAATATCAGCAAAGAAGCTGCTTATTACCACATCAAAGCCTGCATCTTTAATAGCCCATGCAGCGTGTTCGCGGCTTGAGCCGCAACCGAAATTTTTTGCAGCTACCAGTATGCTCCCGCTGTAAGTAGGGTTATTCAGTACAAAATCTTTCTTCGGGCGGCTCTCATCATCCTGTTCATAACGCCAGTCGCGGAAAAGATTTTTTCCAAAACCATCCCGGCTGGTTGCTTTCAGGAAGCGCGCAGGAATGATCTGGTCAGTGTCCACATTCTCAATATTCAGTGGAACAGCGGTAGCGTTTATTGTATTGATTTGTTTGCTCATCGTTTTTGTTTGTCAATGGAATTAATTCTTTTTCCAGTATTCACGAACATCGCCTACTTCACCAGTAATAGCAGCCAGTGCTGCAGTTAATGGACTTGCGAGGAAAGTTCTTGCGTTTGGTCCCTGCCTTCCTTCAAAATTTCTGTTGGAAGTAGAGATGCAATATTTCCCTGCAGGGATTTTATCTTCATTCATACCAAGGCAGGCGCTGCAACCAGGTTGACGAAGCTGGAATCCCGCTTCTTCAAATATTTTATCAATACCTTCTTCAATTGCCTGTTTTTCCACTTGCTTGCTTCCCGGAACGATCCACACTTCCACATCGCTTGCTTTATGTTTTCCTTTTACGAAAGAAGCAACCATGCGCAGGTCTTCAATGCGTGAGTTGGTGCAACTACCGATGAATACATAATCCACTTTCTTTCCTTTGATACCGGCGCCGGGCTGAAGACCCATATACGCCAGTGATTTTTCGAAAGAAGGTTTTTCCTTTTCATCAATTTCAGTGAGTGAAGGAACATGACCTGTTACGCCAACGCCCATACCGGGATTGGTGCCATAGGTGATCATGGGTTCAATATCTGCAGCGTCAATATTCACTTCCTGGTCAAATACTGCGTCCGCGTCAGTGTATAATGTTTTCCAGTAAGCCAGTTTCTCTTCCCATTCTTTACCCGCAGGCGCAAACTTTCTGCCTTTCACGTATTCAAAAGTTGTTTCGTCGGGAGCGATCATACCACAACGGGCTCCCATTTCAATGCTCATATTGCATATAGTCATACGGGCTTCCATGGAGAGTGAGCGGATGGCTGAGCCGGCGAATTCAACAGCAAAACCCGTGGCGCCGCTGGCAGATATTTTGGAAAGGATATATAATACGATGTCTTTGCTCACCACGCCATCATTCAGTTTTCCTTCCACATTAATGCGCATCAGTTTGGGACGGCTTTGCATAAGGCATTGTGTGGCCATCACCATTTCCACTTCACTGGTACCGATACCAAAAGCAATGCTGCCGAATGCACCGTGGGTGGATGTGTGGCTGTCGCCACAAACGATGGTCATGCCAGGCTGCGTAATGCCGAGCTCAGGCCCTATTACATGCACAATGCCCTGGAACGGATGTCCAAGGCCATATAATTCGATACCATGCTCAGCGCAATTTTTTTTCAACGCTTCCACCTGCAGGCGCGACAGTTCTTCTTTAATAGGCAGGTGCTGGTTCAGCGTAGGCACGTTATGGTCTGCTGTAGCCACTACCTGTTGCGGGCGGAAAACTTTGATGCCGCGTTTATTCAGACCATTGAAAGCCTGAGGGCTTGTTACTTCGTGAATAAAATGTTTGTCGATGTATAAAACGGAAGGGCCATCTTCAATGGTTTTGACGACGTGCTTTTCCCAGATCTTTTCGAATAATGTTTTTGCCATAATCTTTTAATAGTTCAACGTAGAGTAGTTGAGAGTTGAATATTGATTATTGAATATTTTTTAAGCAATGCGTAGAATATTCAATAATCAACGCTCAATTTTCAATGTTCAATTTGCTGTCACAGTTATTGCTTCATAGGCTTTTGCCATTTCATGCAGGTCTGCATCTTCCACTTCTTTTTTACGATCAGCCACTTTCAGGAATTCAACATACAGCACATCTATATCGTTGCGGTTGAATTGATGACCCAGTTTCTGGAAGCGATGCGCCAGTGCAGAACGTCCGCTGCGTGCAGTAAGCACAATGCGTGAACCATCGGCACCTACTTCTTCAGGAGCGATGATCTCATAGGTTTGAGCATCTTTCAGGAATCCATCCTGGTGAATACCGGAAGAGTGAGAGAAGGCATTGGCGCCAACGATCGCTTTATTGGCCTGCACCGGCATGCGCATGGTATCTGCAACAAGACGGCTAAGCGGGTTCAGTTGTTGTGTTTTGATGCCTGTATAGTAACCCAGTGTTTGCTGGTGTTGTTTCAATATCATTACTACTTCTTCAAGGGAAGTGTTGCCGGCTCTTTCACCCAAACCATTGATAGTGCACTCGATCTGGCGGGCACCATTGATCACGCCGGAAATAGAATTGGCAGTGGCCAGTCCAAGGTCATTATGGCAATGGCAACTGATAATAGCTTTATCAATATTGGGAACATTATTGATCAGGTAAGCAATCTTTTCACCGTATTGGTGTGGTAGACAATAACCGGTTGTATCAGGAATGTTTACAACAGTAGCGCCGGCTTTGATCACGGCTTCTACTACGCGGGCGAGGTATTCATTTTCTGTGCGGCCGGCATCTTCAGCATAAAACTCCACATCATCCACAAAATTCTTCGCCCATTTTACGCATTGGATCGCGCGTTCAAGAATGTCTTCACGGGTTGAATTGAATTTGGATTTGATGTGATAATCAGAAGTGCCTATACCTGTGTGGATGCGTGGACGTTTGGCGGGCTTTAATGCTTCAGCGGCAGTCTCAATATCTTTATATACAGCGCGGCTAAGACCGCAAACCGTAGTATTCTTCACCACTTTTGCAATTTCCTGTACCGATTCAAAATCACCGGGGGAAGAAATAGGGAAGCCTGCTTCGATAATATCAACTCCCAGGTCTTCCAAAGCTACGGCCAACTGTATCTTTTCTTTGGTGTTGAGTTTACAACCAGGCACCTGCTCACCGTCGCGGAGGGTGGTATCAAAGATGTGGATTTTTCCTTCAGCCATAATTAATTGATATATTGAGGTGATTAAAAAATTTCCCACTGCTTATTTTTGTATTCCCTGATACTGAAGAAAATAGACAGCGGTCAACTAAATTATCATTGTTATCCGGCCGGGTAAAACCAAAATTATCAGGCTTTTACATTGCTTAAAAAGAGGGAAATCGGCTGAAACGCTTGCCAGTAAAGGATTCTAAAATATTCAAATTACGATGCCCAACCGCTCTACAGATGCTTTGTTTCAATTGGTAAAATCGCTCGAAAAGTCGGAAAAGCGGAATTTCAAGCTTTTTGTAAAACGGAATTCCTCTAGTGAAACATTGAAAACCATACAGTTATTCGATGCCCTGGATAAAATGACCGAATATGATGAGAGCCAGCTTTTGAAAAAAAATAAGTCCATCAGTAAAGTGCAGCTTTCCAATATCAAAGCAGCGCTTTACAAACAGATACTTTCCAGCCTTCGCATCATAAAAGATGAAAATAACATTGATATTCAGCTACATGAGTTGATGGACCATGCCCGCATCTTATTTAATAAAGGCCTTTACCTGCAAAGCCTGAAAGTGCTGAAGCACCTGAAAGAGCTTGCAGGGCAGCATCACCAGATCACTTACCTGGAGCAGGTTTTGTTTTTTGAGAAGAAAATCGAAACGCTCTATATCACGCGCAGCATGCGCGACCGGGCAGATCAACTCAGCCAGGAATCTGATGAAGTAACGGATGCACTGGTGTTGGTGAACCGTCTGTCCAATCTCGCCTTACAATTATACAGCTGGTATATTCAACATGGCCATGCGCGGAATGAAAAGGATATGCGCAGCATTCATTTGTTCTTCCAGGCACATTTGCCGGCGGATGCTTCGAGGGCGAAAGGGTTTTATGAAAAACTGTACCTCTACCAGAGCTATTGCTGGTATGCATTTATACGGCTGGATTTTCTGCAATACTATCGCAACTGCCAGAAATGGGTAGACCTGTTTGATCAATATCCTGAAATGCTGCCAGTGGAAACGGCAAACTATATCAAGGGTATGCACAACCTCATGGGTGCGCATTTTGATCTGCTGAATCATGAAAAGCTCGCTGAAACCATCAGGCAATTTGAACAGTTTGCGCGTCACAAACTGGTAACGCAGAATGACAATAATCTTATTCTTACTTACCAGTATCTCTATACGGCAAGGATCAATTTATATTTTTTGCAGGGCACGTTTGATAAAGGGCTGAAGATGGTGCCGCACCTGGAGGAAATGCTGAAAGAATACGGCATTTACCTGGATATACATCGCGTGCTGGTATTTTATTATAAGATCGCCTGTTTATATTTTGGCAGTGGTGATAATGAAAAGGCGATCGATTATCTCAACAAGATCATCAACCAGAAAGCAGACCTGCGCACCGATCTGCAATGCTATGCACGGCTGCTTCACCTGATTGCGCACTATGAACTGGGCAATTTTGATCTGCTGGAATACCTGATCAAATCTGTTTACCGCTATATGGCGAAAATGGAAAACCTGAGTAAGGTGGAAGAGGAGATATTTGTGTTTTTGAGGCGTTCATTCAGAGTTGGGGCGCATGCGCTGAAACCAGAGTTTCAGAAATTGCTGAACAAACTGAAGAAATATGAGGGTAATCCTCTGGAAACCAGAGCATTTGCGTATCTGGATGTGATGTCCTGGCTGGAAAGCAAAATACATAATGTGAACGTACAGGATGTGATCCGGGAAAAATACAAGTACCGGAAAAGGCCCGGTGTGAAATGAGTTGATGATTGTTTGTTGACCGAATGGCCGTTCGATACCCGTAAACCATCCGCCATTGTCACCCCGGACCTGGTTTAGTTCATTGACTACTATAGTTCATTAAGATCCGGGGTCCCCTCAATACTAAGAGTACTTTAAATATATTCAGCAAATCATTCCTTCAGCATGAAAACGCTTTTCTTACTGTGGAGACCCCGGCTCTTATATTCTTTAAACCAGCACGCTTACTGAACCAGGGCCGGGGTGACAATGGAAGGGAACTACTGGTCAGGCTTGCGTGTTTCATTCGGCCATCGAACAACTATGATAAAACCACCATAAATGTGAATATTTTCCGGCCAGCGAAACTATTTCATCCGTACCTTTGCGCGATTTGTTTAACAGGTAACCCCCTCTATATTAATGTCAGCAAAACAATTACCCGCAATCTTAGTACTGGCCGACGGAACGGTGGCCCATGGTAAAGCATTTGGCGCTATCGGCACCACAACCGGCGAAATTTGTTTTAATACCGGCATGACCGGCTACCAGGAAGTGTTCACCGATCCCAGCTATTACGGACAAATCCTGATCATGAACACGGTGCATGTGGGTAATTATGGAGTGAAGGATGATGAGGTGGAATCAGATAATGTGAAGATCAGGGGGCTGATCGGCCGCAACCTCGAAGAAACTTATTCCCGCAAACTGGCCAAAGGATCACTGGAAGATTATCTCAAAGCAAACAATATTGTTTCCATCGAAGGCGTGGACACACGTGCACTGGTAGCACATGTACGCACCAAAGGTGCGATGAACTGCATTATTTCTTCCGAGATCACGGATGTGGAAGTGCTGAAAAAGAAACTGGCTGAAGTGCCGGACATGGATGGACTGGAGCTGGCATCGCATGTGAGCACAAAAGAAGCATATGAAATGGGAAATAAAGATGCGGATGTACGGATTGCAGTAATGGATTATGGCGTGAAGCAACACATCCTGCATTGCATGGTTGACAGGGGGGCTTATGTAAAAGTATTTCCTGCAAAAACCAAACTGGAAGAAGTAAAGCAATTCAAACCCAACGGATATTTTATTTCCAATGGTCCTGGTGATCCTTCTGCAATGGACTATGCTATTACTGCGGTGAAAGAAATATTGAAAGAAGAGAAACCAATATTCGGTATCTGCCTTGGTCACCAGTTGCTGGCACTGGCCAATGATATCCCTACTTTTAAAATGCACCATGGCCACAGGGGGTTGAACCATCCGGTGAAGAATCTCGTGACCGGCAGATCAGAGATCACTACACAAAACCATGGATTCGGTGTGGATCCTGAAGCAGTGAAGAAAGCCAGTCATATTGAAGTTACCCACGTAAACCTGAATGATCAATCTATTGAAGGAATAAGAGTGAAAGGGAAACCGGCATTCTCCGTACAATATCACCCAGAAAGCACACCGGGCCCGCATGATAGCAGGTATTTGTTTGATCAGTTTATAGAGATGATCAAACAGTCCTGATACTATTAAAGGCATTTTTATTTGAATTATATTCGGGACATGAAGATCGCTATCATCAACGGGCCTAACCTGAACCTGCTGGGCAAGCGGGAGCCGGGTATTTATGGCAATCAGTCATTCGAAGATTTTTACACTAAGCTTCAGCAACAGTATAAGCAAGTATCTTTCACTTATTTTCAAAGCAATATAGAGGGCGAACTGATCAATGAGCTGCAGCGGGCAGGTTTTGATAGTGATGGCATCATTCTTAATCCCGGCGGCTATACGCATACTTCTGTGGCAATTGGTGATGCAATTGCATCCATCAAAGCGCCGGTAGTGGAAGTGCATATCTCCAATGTGCATGCCCGGGAAGAATTCAGGAAAATATCCCATGTGTCTGCCAAAGCAGCGGGCAGTATTATCGGGTTGGGAATGAAGGGGTACGAATTAGGGGTGCAGTACCTGCTTTCTTTATCTGCAAAAAAATAAACATTCGAAAGGGCCAGTTCCACAGGCCCGATATTTGAGACATACTCCAGGCAGGGATTTTCCGTTAATAAGGAAGTTTTCCGCCTTACGGCGGAGTTCCTCCGCAACATATGACGGCGGAGTTCTCTCCCGCAACATATGATAGCGGAGTTCCCCCGCAATATATGCGGGATTAAATGTGTCGATATGAAATGGTTATTATTTCTTTCATTTTTCATCAGCACCAGCAGTTTTGCCCAGTGGAAAAGCTTTATCATTAGCGTGCGCGGTGATACGCTGAACAGGGTGGACATGAATGACAAAAAGCAAGGCCCCTGGGTATTGCACGTGGATGCACTGCGTGGTGAGCCCGGTTATGATGAACAGGGATATTTTGTAGATGACAAGAAAGTGGAAAAATGGGTACGCTTTTCATTGATGGGTGATAAGATAGCGGAAGAGAATTACCGCTGGGGAAGCCTGAATGGAAAATGTACATACTATACAAGAACAGGTGGCCTGCTGAGGGAAGAAACCTGGCGGGCAATAGAACCCGGTAAAAGTTTTGATACCGTAGATGTAAAAGATCCCAACGATCCTACTAAAGTATTGGACAGGGTAGTGGTAAAAGTGGAAGGGTCAACTGTGCGCCATGGTACCTGGACTTATTATGATCCTGAATGGGGTACCATTGTAAAAACCGAGAACTGGTGGATGGACAAGGTTAGAACTGGAGACGCAATTCCGGGAGAGGGAGATGATGAATTGAAACCGATTGACCCAGCCGGTAAGAAAACAACAGCCGCTACAGATACAGACAAAGCAGATAAGAAAGAAGTAACCAAGCCGCAGGCAATCCTTGAATACGAAAAGAAAAATAAAGGAAAGAAGGTAAAAGTAAGGGATGGAAGAACCGGTCAGTAAGGACTGTTTGACCGTTTATACATATTTATTCCCGCAGGAAATAATTCCTTGCGGGAATTTTTTTTATATATACTTTTGATATCAAATTGATATCATTAAATTTTGTTTATGGAAAAGATATTAAAACCCATGTCTGGCTATCTCGCCCTGTTATTATCTCTTTTGTTGTTTGTAGCTGGTGTATTTTTTGCCGCACAGATCGATGATGGGGGCAGCATATACGGAATAGCTATGGTGGTCTCTTTTGTTGCTGCGATATTTATGCTGAAAGGATTAATGATCGTGCATCCGAACCATTCCCGCGTGTTGAATTTTTTTGGAAAATATGTGGGAACTGTAAAGGACAACGGCTTGTTTTTTGTAAATCCCTTATACGCAAAACTGAAGATCAGCCTGCGGGCAGATAATCTGCAAGGGCAAACGTTGAAGGTGAATGACAAGATGGGTAATCCTATCGAGATCGGTGCAGTGATCGTGTGGCAGGTAGGTGATACTTATAAAGCGGCATATGATGTAAGGAACTATGCTGAGTATGTAAAAACCCAGAGCGAAGCAGCTGTTCGTCATCTTGCCAACAGTTTTCCTTATGATAACCTGGAAGACGAAACGGCTGCGATTACTTTACGGGAAGGCGGAGCAAAGGTGAATGAGATACTGGAAAAGGAATTGTTGAATCGTCTTTCTCCTGCGGGCATCGTGATCCTTGAAGCAAGGCTCAGCCATTTGGCCTACGCACCTGAAATTGCCGGCGCCATGTTGCAAAGGCAACAGGCCACGGCGATTGTTGCTGCACGCACCAAGATCGTGGAAGGTGCAGTAGGCATGGTGGAAATGGCGCTTGATATGCTGGCGCATAAACAAATTGTGCAACTGGATGATGAAAAGAAAGCGGCCATGGTAAGCAACCTGATGGTAGTGCTTTGCGGTGAAAAAGCAGCCACTCCTGTGTTGAATGCAGGCAGCCTTTATCAATAAATCCGCTGGATTTTTAAACTGATATTTGTGAGCAGTCCTAAGAAAAGTTTTATCCTCCGTATTGATAATGAGATATACAAGGCCCTGGAAAAATGGGCTGCGGATGAATTTCGCAGTGTGAACGGCCAGGTAGAGTGGATATTATCACAAAAACTGAAAGAAGCAAAGAGGTTGAAAGAGGGAGTGAAGGGTAATAAAGGAAAACCGTAGGTTACTCTTCCATTTCCTCTCTCAGGGTCTTACTGATCCGTACAAGCACCTTATCGATCCTGTGCCCGTCCATATCAATGATCTCGAGTGTAAAGCCTTTCCATTCCAGTTTGTCGCCGGTATGGGGAATACGTTCCAGTTCATGCAGTACGAAACCTGCAAGTGTATCAAATTCCTGTTCGCCTTCATTCATCCACTCTGCTTTTTCAAAACGGGTAAGGAAATCATAGAAAGGTATTTGTGCATCTACAAGGAAGGTGCCGTCTTCCCTTTCAATGATCTCATAGTCGGGAATATCTGGCTGAGGCATATCACCGATAATGGCTTCGAGGATATCATTCAGCGTGATCATGCCCAGTATAGTACCATATTCATCCACGATAAAGCAGGAATGTAATTGTGACTGCTTGAACTTTTCCATTACCTGGAAAGCCGTATTGTTTTCCGGAACGAAAAGAGCAGGCTGCATCAATTCCTTAAAGGGCCTGTTGTCTGGACTTACATACAAATCCTTAATCGATACCACTCCTTTGAGATTATCTATTTCACCGTCGCAGATAGGATAAATGGAATGCGGTTCGCTGGTGATCTTTTCCTTGATCATTTCTTCTGTATCATCGAGGTTGAACCAGATGATATCACTGCGGTGGGTCATCAGGGAAGTGATATTGCGGTCGCTGAGATGGAACACGCGTTCGATGATCTCCTGTTCAGTTTCTTCAATAGTGCCCTGTTCGGTGCCTTCGCTGATGATCGCTTTGATCTCTTCTTCCGTCAGTTGGTTATCGGTTGGTTTAAGGCTGAATATTTTTACAATGAGATTGCTTGATTTGCTCAGCAGCCAGATAAACGGATGGGTAACGACGCTGAGGATGCGCATGGGTTTAGCCACGGCCTTTGCAATGCCTTCCGGTTTGGAAAGGCCGATGCGCTTGGGCACCAGTTCACCAAAAATGATCGAGAAATAAGTAACGATAATTACTACGATAGCTGTAGCAAGACCATAGCTATATGGAGCGATCAGCGGCCATTTTTTAAGATAAGCTGCAAAATCATCCGTGATCTTTTCACCGGAATAAATACCGGTGAGGATACCGATCACGGTAATGCCCATTTGTACCGTTGAAAGAAAGGTTTCGGGCCTGTTAGCCAGGTTCAATGCTTCCCTGGCCTCTTTGTCTCCTTTATTTGCCTGTGCTTCCAGCCTGGATTTCCTGGCGGAAACCAGTGCAATCTCGGCCATCGAAAAAAGCCCGTTTAGCAGGATCAACCCTGCTAATATGAATAATTCCATTAAGAGGATATCGTTGGTTGGGTATCGAAGATAGCGAATCCGTAGCGGTTATTGAAGAGGTATCCGGTCAATGTACCTACAAGCAGGCCCAACAGGGCTCCGCCGAGGATATCCAGTGGATAATGAACGCCTACGTACACCTGGGCATAAGCAATAATGGCTGCCCAGACCCATCCAGTCAATGCCCATTTTTTAA
>CBHEUU010000001.1:0-25305 GCA_965990355.1 uncultured Chitinophagaceae bacterium | reverse complement strand
GAAAAACCTGCAACGTTTGTATTATTGGGGTTTGGCCACTTTTACTACCAGCTATTCTTTAAAGATCAATCACCAGTTCCAGGCTGGTGCAGGCATCGGGTATAATATTTTCAACCGTAAGGACCTGGAATTGGTAGTAAGTGATGGGATCTTGTATGAAACGAATGACCTGCAGCTCAACCCGCAAACCAGGGATAAATACCAGACATTCAGGAATTCTTTGCGGATCAAATACCGCTGGGATGTAAAAGATGTGCTGGTACTAGACGGCTCACATTTCTGGCAACCATCTTTGTCAGGGTTTGATGACTATATTATCCGTTCTTCAAGTAGTTTAACGCTTAAATTAAGGAAATGGCTGGGCATCACAACGGCCGTTTATTACAATAAACTTTCCCGTACACGCAGGGAAAACCTGCTGATCAATTTCGGATTAACAGCTGAAACATATTTTTAAGGAATAATCAGGAGATAGAGCTGATGACTTTTTTTAATGCCTGTGCGGCATGTTGCACTGCCACCTGCCAGTGTTCTGCAGCTTTTCCGTCGGCACCATCAGAAATATATTTTAAACAGAGGAATGGGATCTGCTCCTGTTTTGCAAGCCAGGCAAGCGTATAAGCTTCCATATCTATTACATCATATTGAGTAACGCGATGGTCTACTTCAAAGGTATCGCCGCTGCCGCAGATGCCTTGCGGCAAACTGCTAAGTTGGTATCCATAATCGAGTATCACTGGTTCATCGGAAAATGGAGTTTGGTATTTTTCAAACCCAAGTGCCGTTACATCCATATCACGTTGTACGAACCTGGTGCAGCAAACTACTTCACCACGGGAGAAAGTATTGCTACCGGCTGATCCGAGATTGATAATAAGACCGGGTTTTTTCTGGTGAATGCGTTTCATGAGATTGAACGCTGAATGCAGCTTGCCAACACCGGTGAAAACGGTGTCTACATCAGTAAATTCGGTAGCTGCTTCTATTTGAAGCGCAAAAACATATAAGGGATTCTGCTGCAGTAATGCAGATGGGAAAGATATTGCCTGGTTCAAGTTCAATTTTGCCGCAAAATACTATTTACCGGCGAAAGCTTAGTCTTGTATTATTCATGCTGGCGTTGTATTTTGCTCCAAAGGATACTGTTAATGACTAAATTGATCCAGGAAAAGATTCTTAAAACTGAAGAGCGCCCTCTATCAGACACTGAAATAAAAATACTGACGGAAAAAAGAAATAAACTGCTTACGTATCTTTTATCTAGCTATATCCCACTTGCCATAATATTGATCATTGTAATCGCTAGCGGCCCTGAAGCGTTGCCGCACAACAAATGGATGGGTCCACATGAAGTATCGGATGCCGAACGGACAGATTTCAACATTGTAGCCCCTTGGGTTTGCATATTCTTTTTTATTATGCTGACTGGTTTCTTTATCCGGTATTACCTGCAAACAGTACATCCATTAATAAAGGACATACGAAAAAGAGCGAAACTTGTTTTGTTCATTCAACTGGAAAAAAGAGAGCCTTTTTTCAACCGGTTCTTTATTTATACGCCCATTCAAAAAAAACGGCAGATTGAAAGAAGACTCTGTTAAGCTGGTAATAACACCTTATTCACATGTTATATTACAACTGCTAAATGGAGAGCAGGATGTTCCGTTCAATCATCCTTCCCATACTTAATTCCGCATCGGGAAACCAATACCAAGCTTGATCCCGATAGAGTTCATATTGTCAATGCCATTCTTGTTGTAGGGAACATAATTATAATAAGCGCCCAGGTTTATTCCTGTATGGGCGTCTTTGCCGAAGGGAATATATATCCCTGCTTCAGGCCTTGCTGCAAACACAAACCTGTTCGTATTATCATTGGTATACTCACCCAGGAACTGCCTGTTCAATACCAGTTGCCCACCTACACCAGCAAGTGCATAAGGGCGTATTAAGCCTGTAGTGGTAAAGTCATACCGCGCTGTGGCCAGGAAAGGGATTTGTTGTACAGAATTGGATACAACGGCAGAAATATCACTTCCATCTTCCAGCTTGTACACCTGCCGGGGAAATTTTTCATAAAAATCCTGGTAACCGGTGGTAAGACCTACCGAAAGTTGCGGGGTTATTCCATATAAAAGATTTACATCAACACCGCGGAAAGATGTTTTAGAAACAACATTGTCTTTAAAGCTTCCAAGGGGAATAGCTGCGGCATAACTGGCAGTAAGCCTGAACTCCCCTTGTTGGGCAAAACTGCCAGCCGCAATCAACATAGCGGCAATGAGCAGTGTATATAATTTATAAGATCGCATGGCTGATAAAATTTGAAATTAATTGTGGTTTAAATAAGTCGATTGATCAAACAATGCCTGAACATGTTTGGAAATATTGGATTGCGAGAATGTTCCCGATCCACGGATCAACCCATTCCAGAGAAAATCCAGTTTATTATTATTGGCGCTTGCATTTTTGAGATCGAACATATCAATTGAAACAGCCCCATCTGTAACGGTATACGTGCCTACGTACCCGGGAAAATAATACCCATAACCGGGATACCCCCAATAGAAAGGATCCCAATAACCGCCATAGCCACCCCAATAATCAGGATAGCTGATCACACCCGTATAATCATTGTACACCCGGCTGATGGTAATACCGATATCGGGAGTTGCACCGGCTTGCACGCGGGTGTATCCGTTTTGTTGCATGCGGGCAGCTACAGCTTCAATCAATTGGGCATCATAATCGGTACGCGCTCGTTCCTGCAATTGATTGTTATGTATAACCGCCACAGAATCAGCTATTCTAAAAGTAGAGTAGGAAGAAAATGAAGCACTGTCATTATGATTGGTGATATAGAGTCGGGCTTCATCGGAGCTGAGGTTGTCCAACGGTTCTTTTGCACAACCTGTTAAGATCAGCAACGCAAGGGCGATGCCAGGCCAGGATTTTTTCATTGTAAAGAAATTTTATTGTTGTTATCAGTTCAAACACAATGCCTGTTTGTGCAAGAAGAATATTAAATAAGGATAATGAAATCTTAATGCTTATAAAAGACTCTTTATCTCTTCAATTGTCTGTACGAAGGCTTTATCTTGCTTGATATCTTTCTGCCATGCCAATCCTCTTTCTATCAAATCTATTTCCTTTACAATGGTAGCTCCCTTCTGATCTCCCTGTTCGCCAAGGATAAATACCGTATCTGATATTGCTACCGATGTATCAATATCGTGTGATACAATGATCAGCGTTTTCAGATCATCTGAAATAGAAACTTTCAGTAATAAATCCACCACCTTATCCAGCACCAATACATCCAAGCCGGAAAATGGTTCGTCCAGCAACAGGAAATCCGATCCATTCAACAGTTGCTGAATAATGCTCACCCGCTGTCTTTGCCCGCCGGAAAGCTGCTGCGGATATTTATGCAGGTGTTCCGACAGATGGAAACTTTCTGCATAATTGGCGATCGCTTCTTTCTCTTTTCCTTTTAACGCAGGATTTTTCTTAGCTGCCAGCATAAGGGAAGTTTGAATCGTTCTCCATTCAAACAAATAATAATGCTGGAAAATAACACCCATATCTCCTGCTTTCACTTTTTTATCCTGGTGGATCAGTATCTCTCCGGAACTGGGCTGCTGCAACCCCGCCAGTAACCGGAAGAGCTGCGTTTTACCGATACCACTTCGTCCCACCAGGGATATTACCTGTCCCTGGTGCATACCGGGGCGGATAATATTCCGTATGGTGAAATTGATGTTCCGGAGGACAGATCTATTTTCATAAGAGAGATTCACTTCTCTTACCTGCAATAAAGTTTCTTCTTTGGAAAATGTTTCCATGATTAATTTGTTTGAAGTTTTGCATAAGGGAACAACCATTTTTTCAGTGATCCCAATAAATAATCAAAACCAAGACCGATGAAGAAGATCACGAGTTGGAGCGCCAGCACATTGGTGAGATCGTTATACTTGTTATATTTAATCAATAAAGTACCAACACCACCCTCACTCATACTTAATCCCTCTACCAATGTGATCATCAGCCAGGCAATGGCAAAGTTTTGACGCAATATTTCCAGCACCTGGTCTGCTTTCCCAACAATGATCACTTCATATAAGGTTTCCCATCGGTTATATCCAAGTGTCTTACATAATTCATATTCCTGCCGGTTGATATGAACGATCACAGATAAAAAGGATGTGACAAAAAAAGGAACGATGCCAAATACCAGCAGGGATAATTTCAGCTGACTTCCATCCTTTGTCAACAAAGTAAAAATGAAGATCAAACCTGTCAGTGTCAGGTACCGGCATTTTACCAGGAACAACGTGATGCTTTTAAAGAAAGGAACGACTGATAAATAGGCAAACAACAGGGTAATGACAATCGAATAGAGCATTGCCTTCAATGTCAGTCCGAGGCTTACCAGTATATTATCCCATAATAATTTGGAACCGGCCAGTTCCCCAAAAGTGCTGGCGACTTTCACAGGCCGCGGAATCAATCCATCGGAGCTTACATGCCATAATACAAGCGCCATAAACAGCTGCACCACTACAAGGATGATAAACGTTTGCCGGCTGATCCTTTCAAATGGTTGGAATATTTTTTTCATTCTTTGCTGATTCAGTTGATTTAATAAGGACCGCGGGATTGGATGATCATTCATCCAATCCCTGGCGGTCCATTGTTTACTCGCCCAGTACAATTTCTACCCGGCGGTTCTGCCTGCGGCCGGTTTCTGTTGTGTTGGAAGCAACAGGTTTGGCCGAACCAAAGCCTTTAACCTCCACACGGTTTTCTTTCAAACCTTTTTTCAGCAGATAAACTTTTACAGCATCTGCCCTCTGTTCAGACAGCGGTATATTGGTTTCATCAGATCCAACATTATCTGTGTGACCATACACACCCAGTTTCAATCCTTCCGCCACTACTGCAGATTCAAAGATCTCGTTCAGCAGCTTATAGGATGAAGGCCTGATAACAGCAGAGCCGGTTTCAAACTCGATACTGTATGATTTCGAAGAAACCTCCGCCGTAATCTCACTGGCGTAATTTGTTTCAATCGCTTTTCCTTCGAGCAGTTCAGGGTGATTGGATATCACCGAAAGCAGGAAAGATTTGTCTACAGCTTTTTCATAAGGCATAAAGCTGGGCATCAGGGTAGGGTACATTTTCACCATCAGCTGGCCGAAAGTGTTGTACACAGCTTTGTACCTGTCTACCTTGTCTTCACCCAATCCATAGGTGTTGGCCATATCTGCCAGGTTGAATACGGTTGATCCACCCAGGTTCACTTTCAATCCCTGTATATCTTTTTCTTCAACACCATTATAATATTTCAACCAGTATGCTGCATCCTGTTCCTGGTACACTTCGGCACTTACTTTTGCAGCAAACTCCCTGGCATCGGTATATGATCTTACCTGGTCACCGGCTTGCGCCAGTGCGATGATCATATTTTCGATATCTGTTCTGTGATCATATGCCCATTTCTTGATCGCAATGGTTTGGTTAGGCATCTGTGATGCATATTGCTTTGTGTTAGCTATAGTGACCAGCCCACCTTTTTTTACAGCGATGTTTACGTCGCCGGGAGTCCAGGTGGCTACACCATCCACACCTACCGTTGTATCACGACCGGTTGTTTTACCATTCACTACCATCTTTCTTTTCTCTGTATAGCCCGTGATATATTTATTCGGTGCATCCAGGAAATCATTGGCAGCAATCAGGTTGATCGCATTGGGATCATAAGTGGTTTCATCAGGATTTACTTTCAATCCATTGTCGCCAGCCCATTTCAGCAATATGTTGATATCACCGTCGCGCAACACACCAGCCACACATTTACCTGTAGCATTATGCGGATCCTGTTTCCAGGAAGGAGGCGCCATCACCTGATCTTCACCATACGATTTACCGTGTGTTACCGGGATAATGATCGGCTGGTATTCAGGACCCAGCGGTTCAAGTTCTTTGGATAAAGATGTCATGAAGGCTGGCATTCCATCACCCATGAATGTGATCAGCACACCAGGAGCATTGGGATTGGTTTTATACTCCCCGGCAAACTTTACGAGGTCGGCCATTTGTTTATTGCAATCATCCTGGCGGATATATGTCACATCCAGTTTGGCATTATCAAACAAAGAGCCTTTGGTTGTGCGTGTACCACCATTAGCATACATACCGGAGAACTGGCTGTTCCAGGCCATACGTTCCCAGGTAAGTTGAAGTCCGCCATTGACTGCGGGGTTGCCGGAAGGCAAAGGGAACTTTACTGCGTTTTTACTTAAAGAAGCTTCCGGTGCATCAGGTAAAGCCACTTTACCTACTTCAACGGATTCACCTACTTCCTTGGGCCTGTTTTGGTACCATCTTATACCGATGATCCCAACGGCGATGACGGCGGCGATAATTAATATTTTTCCTGCGGGTTTTAATTTAACTGACATGATTTTGTATTTATATGGTTAAAATTTATTTTGTTGGTTTTTACAGGACATAGTTTGCCCGGCCGGCTATACTGCTGGTTTTTTTTATCCATCAGTATTCCGTTATTCAGCGGGCCGCTGACCACTTGTATGTTTGTTGGATTATTGCGCTAATGATAGTGGTGTTTCATTTGCGCCATTCACGTCTCTTAATCGAGGAGTCCCCTGTGTTTATCTCCAACTGAGATATCTTTCAGCTTTCCTTTCTCTTTGTTCTTCTCCAATGCATCCTGCGAATAATTGAAGTCTTTGTCCATGCTGAAATTATTGATCAGCTCGATGGCCTGTGCTGATTTTGCCTTGTCTTCCAGCACCTGGTCGTCCATAAACCTTGATGTTACATCAATCGCGGATTTGATATGGCCGATCTTTTCTCCGATCTTTTCCTTCAGAATGGCCAGGGCTTTCTCTGCATCCCTGTTCAGGTCATCATCACCTTTGAACGCTTTCATGGCGCTCGACACAGCAGACAAGCCAGTGGTTACTGAATAGTACAGGTCCTTCTTCGCATCAAGATCAAGCTTGGCATCTTCGAGCATGATCCCGCTTTCCTCATAAGCCATGTCGGCAAATTTTACCAGTTTGTTCAGGTCACCCACAATTGGTGTCACATTGTCGATATACTCGCGGCAGCGCAGTACGTTGTTGGCATACAGGTCCAGTTGCCTTGTATTGCCACCTTCTGCCTGGATGATCTTTACTTTCTGCGCATTCAGCTTCAGTTCTTTTTCTTTTTCAGAAAGTTTGTCCATCAGCTCGCTTTGCTTTCCTTTCAGCTTCGCACCTTGCTGGTATAGCGTATGCCTGTCCCTGTAACCCTGCTCTATCTTGGCTTCAAGAATATTGAACGGGTTAAGTTCAATAGCGATACCAATGGTGTAGTTGGCAATGAATTCGGAGAAGTATTTCAATGCTCTCCAGAATTTTTTGTTGGTTACGATCATCAGCAGCAGTCCCAACACTGTTCCGCCAATGATCAGGTTCACCAGGTTCCAGGTCACCGTCACCAGCCAGGGTAATACGAATGTGAGAAAGGCATAAGTCAGGCCAGCGAAAAGGGATAATCCTATTACGGTTGTGGCCAGATTTTTTGGTTCCGAGAACCAGCCCGGCTTTTTAGGTTTGATCAATGCATTATTCATATTTGTAGGTTTTAAGGTATATGTAATTTGATTTTCTCTATATCCTGCAGTATTCTGCGGGTCATTATTTCCATTTCAATTTTATAAGCGCCGCTATTACTTTCGATCTTCTCTTCATTGTCTTTTATTTCATTGTTCAGCATTTTTACCTGTTGCTGCAGGTCTTCGATCTCCTGCGACAGTAAAGCGATCCGTTTGTTTTTCTCTTTGATCTCTTCCTGTTTATCGTGCACTTTTTCCCTTAGTGCCGCATCAACTGTTGAGTCGAAATTGTCGGCATCGGTTTTCAGTACACGCAGGTATTCAGCAGCAGTGGACAAGAGTTTTTCTTTATCCAGGCCCTGTACGTTTAATCCTGCGAAGGCCGCACTGTACCTCGATTTTTCATCGGTAATGCTGTTCATTGCTTCGGTCATTTTCGAAAACTCGAAATAATCCGGGCCAGGAATGTTCGCATCACGGAACAGTTTATCAAAGTATTGCCTGAACTTGTCGCTGTTTTGCTGCGAAGGTTTATAATGCTCCTCTGCAGTTGCAGACAATGATTGGGAAGGAGGTTTTACAGGAGCAGGCGGCTCTTTACCTTTCTCCTTTACTTCCACAAACGCTGATAAGATTCTTTTTCCAAAGCTTGCCATGTTGTTGATTTTTAGGTTTAAAAAATAGGTATCCATTACACCCGTTATGGTTGTTTAAATCGTTGCCATTACTTCTCTGGGAAATAACTGCGCTGATGCAGAAGCATAGCTATGCAGTTACCGTAGTTGCAGCTACAGTTTAGGTGATTGACCAGGCCGTTAACGGCGCAGTCAACAAAATTCCTTTTACGGAATCAACTCGGTTTGATCTTTACTGTTTGGGTGAAAATTTACAGGCTGGAGATTTCCGGGAGTCTTATCCTTTCCAAGAGACGGGAAGAAAAGTGATCCAGAAATATGTTGCTCATTTTACATTGGAGATATACTCCGTTTTGCTTTGAAGGATCAAAGATAGGAGAGCGTTAACATTCCTTTAAGGGTAATGGGGACTAGCGGGTCCGCGGCTTCATGAATGGTAAAGTACCTGTGATGAACGGTAATATATGGGTTTAGGCGGGCAAATAGGTGGTTGAGCGGTGATGTTGATTTTGGTCAATACTGCCTGATTAGCAAAGAGATATAAAGGAAATGCCAAATTAAAGGTTGTTATTGTGGCTTTATTATCTGTCTCCCCAATTGACAGTGATCTTATTTTTTGTAGCAAATAATTTTCCTGCGTTGATCAGCGTATTGTAACGCTCTTCAAAACCCGCACTGTATTTATCATGAATAGCTGTAGCAGAAGAACGGATGCTGTCTGCAGAAGCACCATCATCATACAAATGGGCGAGTTGCTGGTATTCGTTTTTGTAAACAGGAAGAATAAATTCGTGGAGGTGGATGGAAGCTTGTAAAATATCTTTTGTATCTGGTGTTTCACTCAGGTCTTTCAACTTATTTAAGTTTTCTTCAAGAAAGCGGACCCTGTCATTTACCACTTCTTTTCTTTTCATAGGCCTTACCTGGTCTGTTGTTCCTTCTATCAATTTTGAAGAAGGCTGATCCAGTTCCCTGTGAAAACCGTCATTGGCAAAACCGACTATCATATTGCTGTTCAAAACGGCAATGCCAAAGTATTTTTCAGGACTGGGATTGTTGCAACCAGTCAGCAGAACAGAAAAACAAAGAAAGAGAGAGGCGGCAAGAAAGCTTTTTTTCATAATGTTCGATTGAACTATCCAAAAATCATCTTTGTTTACTTATTCCCCTCATTTATTCCACCCAAGCGCTGTGTTTGTGCAACGAAACCGGGCAAAAAAACAACGAAGCTTTTGGTCAGGCCCGGGTTTGATTTATTGTTCTCACGAGGAGTTTCGTAGAACAGAAAGACAATTTCGCAGAGTTTATTTTTTGTTTTCCTTCACAACTGGTCTTTTTACAACACAATTCAGCACAATGCAAAAGATCATCCTATTATTCTTACTTATTCTCCCCGGCTCATTTATTCATGCCCAAAATGAACAGCAGCGGATAGATAGCCTGGTGACCGGGTATGTTGAACAGTCAGAATTTACGGGTAGTATACTTGTTTCCCGCAAGGGTAAAATAATTATCAAGAGAGGATATGAATATAGTAATGCCAGCACTAAGATACTTAATAATCCTTCGACCATTTTCAGTATTGCATCCCTTACAAAAACGTTCACAGCAGCTTTGATACTGAAACTGCAGGAGGCCGGTAAACTTTCGGTTAAGGATCCATTACAGAAATACCTGCCGGATTATCCTAATGGCGATAAGATAAAGATCAGTCATTTGCTCACACATACTGCAGGTATTCCGGATTATTTGCAGGATAAAGCTTTTCAATCAGTAGATCAAACGAAAGAAATAACGCCGGAGCAGATGATTACTTTTTTTCGTGATAAGCCGCTGGATTTTGAACCGGGCACCAGGTTCCGCTACAGCAATTCAGGATACACCTTGCTGGGTTATATTATAGAGAAAATAACAGGAAAGAAGTATGGGATTGTGCTGGAGGAGATGATCTTCCGGCCGTTAAAAATGCGTAATACCAGTTACGGACCTCTGGCAAATAGTACCCAGGTAGCGGATGGATACCAAATGTATTTTAAAAACTTCGTCAGGCTTGCAAAACCCGTGGACCCATCTGTTTCCTATGCAACAGGTGCTATCTATAGCACGGTGGAAGATCTGTATAAATGGCATTTGGCTTTACAAGGCAATTTCTTTAAGAGGTCAACACTCGATTCAATGTATAAGAAAGGTGCAGGTCCTTATGGGTTTGGTTGGTTTACCGACTCGTTGTATGGAAGGCAACGCGTTTCACATGACGGCAATATTCCTGGCTATAAAGCGAATATCAACCGGATGCCGGATGAAGATATTTGTGTGATCGCGCTGGGCAACGCAAATAACAGCAGCGTGGGAGGTATGGTAAGGAATATCATCAATATCCTTTGTGCACAACCTTTATCACGACCATTTGCCGAGCAACCAGTCATCAATTTACCGGATAGTTTGTTAAAAGAGTTCACCGGCACTTATCAATATGCCGCATCAGATTCAGCAACAATAACTGTCCGCATAAAGGATAAAAATCTTTCGGTAACGATCTATGGCCAGCCAGCTTTCGACATTTTACCGGTTTCAGGCAATCAATTTAAAAAGAATAATACGAAGGTAGAGTTCATGAAAAACCAGCAGGGGAAAATTGAAACGATACTTATTTACAAGAATGGAGAGTTTCTTGGCGCAAAAAAGTAGCTGAATAAAAAACTAGCTTTCAGTACTTTTTAGTTACTGGGTGTTGTAGTGGTCCTGGCAAGGTGGATGATATCTTTCCCTTCCAGCACTTTTTTTGCTGATCCGTATGCTGTTGCATTGATCATGGCCAATCCTAATTCCTCCATTTTGCAAAAGCCGCCAGGATAAATGGCTCTTCCTATTGGAAAAAGCCAACCTATATATTTGTAAAAACCGTGTGTATTGGATAATCCTTTTATCGGTTTAATGAAGCCGGGCCTGAAAGCCAATACCTGCCTGAACGGAAGCTTCAGGAGATCATTTTCTGTTTTCCCTTTTACTCTTGCCCACATGCTCCGCCCTTTTTCGGAACTGTCTGTTCCTGCACCGGAGATATAGGAAAAGCTCATGTTGGAATTAAGCCGGAGCAGTGTATTAGCCACATGCAGCGTAAGTGTATAAGTCACTTTATAATAATCTGGCTCTTTCATGCCAATAGAGGAAATACCGAGGCAGAAAAAACAGACATCGTATCCTTTTAAATCACTTTCCACTGCAGAGAGATCATAAAAGTCGGTATGCAGTATCTCCTTTAATTTGGGATGAGTACGCCCAAGGGGCTTCCGGTTAATGATCAATACGGATTCTATACGTGGGTCATGCAGGCAGATGTGAAGCACGCCTTCTCCGACCATGCCGGTTGTGCCGGTGATAATGACTTTCATAATCACAAAGTTGGGGGATAATTTGAATTCCCAAATGGCGGGCAGGGCTTTTCTTGCGGACCCATTTGTCATACCAAAGTCAATTTCCCTATTTAGTAAATCATGTTTCGGGTTTCGAACTGTTCTTCCTTACTACTGGAACAATTTTGCGCAAAATTTAAAACTAATACTACCCGCGATGCCAAAACTGTTTTCCTTCATTGCCGTTTTCCTGCTTTCAATCACTATTACAGCAGCACAACAACCAAAAACAAATTCCGGTGTCGTAAGAGGTACTATAACAACCAGCGATGGGAAACCGGCTGCATATGTTACAGTGATCATTGATCAAACTAAATGGGGTGGTGCAAGCAATGAAAAAGGAGAGTACAGCATACGCAATGTTAAGCCAGGCAACTGGACCATAAAAGTGTCTGCTATTGCAGCAGGAGCGCAGGAAAAAGAGATTGCAGTTGTTGCCGGTCAGGTCACACAAGTTGATTTTACATTAAATCAAACTGCAGAAGAATTGCAGGAAGTGATCGTATCAGCCAAAAATGGTAATAAAGAGAACCGGTTTGTTGCAAAGATGCCATTGAAAAGAATGGAGAACCCGCAGGTGTATAATTCCGTTTCATCGGAGCTGATGAAACAGCAGGCTATCACCAGCTATGACGATGCTTTCCGTAATGTGCCGGGTATTACCCGCACCTGGGAAAGTACTGGCCGTGCAGGAGATGGTGCAGCTTATTTTGCTTTGCGTGGTTTTGATGCGCAACCTGTGCTCACTAATGGTTTGCCGGGATTGGTGAGCGGTAACCTGGACCCTTCTAACGTGGAAGAGATCCAGGTGCTTAAAGGCCCATCGGGTACTTTGTTTGGCGGAAGCTTTTACAGCTATGGAGGTATTATCAATACCGTTACCAAAAAACCTTATTTTACTACAGGCGGTGAGATCGCCTATAATTTTGGGAGTTTTGGATTGAACAGGATCACAGCCGATTTCAACACACCAATAAGCAAGAAAGAAAAGCTGGCACTAAGGATCAATACAGCATATCATTCAGAAAACAGTTTCCAGGATGCTGGTTTCAAAAAATCTTTTTTTGTAGCTCCTTCGCTGGCTTATGAAGCTAGTGACAGGCTTTCCTTCCTGTTCCAGGCAGAGATACTGGAAGAAGAACGGGCTGTGCCTCCGGTATTCTTTAACTCCAACAGGGCAGACCCGCTTGATTTTAAAACGATCGCTGAGCTGAATCTTAATAATGATCTGTCATTTACCAGCAATGATCTTACTATCAAAAACCCGCGCTACAGCCTGCAGGCGCAGATGAACTATAAGCTGTCTGATAAATGGACCTCACAAACAGTTTTCTCCCGTGGTACTATAAAATCAAATGGCATCTACACTTATATATGGGATGATGTGGCAGGGGATAATTATTTCAGCCAGTATTTTCATAACGAACAGCAAACTACCAACACAACAGACATCCAGCAGAATTTCAATGGTGATTTTCAAATCGGGAGCCTGCGCAACAGGCTGCTGATCGGCCTGGATTATTATAGCCGCAACGTAATTGACCAGGGATCAGGATGGGGATGGGCCAGGAATGTGACTCCGCAGGGAGAAGTAAATTATACAGATCCATTTACCGGTAATGAATTGCCACCTGTTTATTTAACCAAAGCATCCGTTGATAAGTTACTGGCAGGACTGGAAGGAAGCAATAGTAATATCAGCAATAGCTACTATAGCGCATACGTTTCTGATGTATTGAATATTACACCAGAGTTGATAGCAATGGCCAGTTTGCGTGCGGATTATTTTGATTCAAAAGGAGAAAAATCTGCAACAGATGACGATTATGATCAGTTTGCTTTATCTCCCAAGTTTGGACTCGTATATCAACCTTTGAAAGATAAAGTGTCATTGTTTGCTAATTATATGAATGCCTTTATCAATGTGGCTCCGCGGCAGATAGCCGATGCTAATGGCAGCAACACGCGTGTAAAATCTTTCAGACCGGAGCAAGCCAATCAGCTCGAGTACGGTGTAAAGACAAATTTATTCTCCGACAAACTCCAGGCAACGCTATCGGTGTATGATATAAAAGTAAGCGATCGTGTATCGCCGGACCCCAGTAATATCCATAACTACCTGCAGGGAGGTAAAGTGAGCAGTAAAGGATTTGAAGTAGATATCACTGCCAACCCTGTTACGGGATTGAACCTGCTGGCGGGGTACAGCCATAATAAAACCAAAGTGATTGCCGGCGATGTCAACGATTTTTACGCTGAACCCGGCAGGGCTCCCGGCGGACAAGGTCCATCGAACACCATTAATTTCTGGGCCACTTACAAGTTCACCACAGGCGCCATCCGCAATTTTGGTATTGGCGTTGGCGGCAACTATGCAGACCGTTACAAGGTGATTGATAACAGCAAAACAGGTGATTTCTATTTGCCCGCTTATACATTGCTTAATACAAGCCTGTTCTATAACGGCGACAGGTTTCGTGTTACTTTTAATGTCAACAACCTCAACGATGAAACTTACTATATTGGCTATTGGTCTGTCAACCCCCAGAAACCAAGGAATTTTGTGATGAGCGTGGCGTGCAAATTTTGACAGTAACCTTCATTTGACACTACCTTCCATACAGCAGGAATAATCGTATTTTTGCAACCTTTGTCACCCGTTGCACATATACGATTATCCGAGCTGACCGGCTCTATAGCGAAAGCTATTAATGACACTTTCAGCAACCAGCAATACTGGGTTGTAGCAGAAGTGACCAATTATAGTTTCCAGTCAGGCAAAGGGCATCATTATTTTGATCTGGTAGAAAAAGCCAGTAGCGGTACACAGATCATTGCCAGGATGCAGGCCGCTGCATGGTCGCAGGGGCATGAAAGGATCCTCGAGTTCCAGCGGGTCACCGGCCAACAATTCAAGAATGATATCGAGGTGATGATGAAGGTGTCAGTAAACTATCATGCTTCCTACGGACTCAAGCTGACCCTGCTGGATGTTGACAGCAATTTTACCATTGGTGCGCTGGAACTGCAAAAGCAACAAACCTTACTGAAACTGGTGACTGATCATCCGGACTTTATCAGGAAGGTCGGTGATCAGTATATTACTGCAAATAAACAAAAGCCACTTCCCGCCGTGATCCAAAAAGTGGCCGTGGTTACTTCCAGTTCCTCTGCAGGCCTGCAGGATTTTTTGCATACGCTGGAATCAAACAGTTTTGGTTACAAAGTGAAGGTGGACCCTTATTACACCATTGTGCAGGGGGAAGTAAAAGCAGAGCTTATCTATAATAAGCTGCTGGATGTATTCAAGTCCGGGATAGCCTATGATGTGGTGGTGATGATAAGGGGAGGAGGGGCGCAAACAGATTTCCTGATATTTGATCAATATCCACTGGCAAAGATCGTGGCAAAATTTCCTATCCCGATCATTACAGGTATCGGCCACCAGGTGAATAATACCATCGTGGATATGATGGCGCATACCGCAACAAAAACTCCTACCAAAACGGCTGAATGGATCATTGCGCATAACCGGTCTTTTGAAGACCGTGTAATGGGAATACAAAAATCTATATTGATCAAATCCCAGCAATTATTTTCAAAACACAGTAATGCTCTTGCAACCATCAAAGCTTCTGTTTCCAATAAAACACAAACACTGCTGGCAGATCACCGGGCATTTTTAGTAAAAGCGCACCAGGTAGTGATCAATAAATCAGGTGAGATATTATTTCATAAAAACAGGGAACTGGTACAGTTGAGTTCTGTTATCTCTACACGGCCAAAAATACTGGTGTCGACACATAAAAATGATCTTGTAAATATTATTGCCAATATTAAGATTTTCAAAAGCCAGTTCCTGAAAAATCAGCAGGCTTATTTGAGCCATCATAAAACAGTAACAAAAATGATGGCACCGGATAATATTCTGAAGAAAGGGTTTGCCATTGTAAAAGTGAATGATCAGATCACCAGCGATCCGGGCAGGATAGAAGAAGGGAAAGATATTTCCATTATATTGAAAGAGGTGGAGATATTATCCACTGTAAAACAAAAAACAACGTATGACGGAAAAGATTTTATCGTATGAAGAGGCTTACCAGGAATTATTAACTATAGCGGAAGAGATACAGAATGAATCTGTTTCTGTAGATGTGCTGGCGCAAAAAGTGAAACGGGCTTCTGAGCTGATCACTTATTGCCAGGAGAAGCTGCGATCCACTGAAACAGAAGTGAATAAGATCATTTCACAGATGGAGAAAAAGACCAAAGAATAAACTAATAATGGCCCTGCTTTAACATTTATATGCATATTTTATAACTTTCTTTTCAGCGGCGTTTAGTAATTTACATACACTATGAAAACGCCCTATTTATGTAGCTGGCTATTTATTAGCGCCTTATTACATCCGTATCTTTCATCGGCAGAGCCGGCAGAAGATGATAGCCTGGCGAAATACAGCTATCCTATCTTTGCAGTCACAGATAACCAACAATTCACCGGCACTGCATTCTTTTACCATTCAGGTGACACAGCTTATCTTGTCAGTAATTATCATGCGATCAAAGGCATGAGTCCGCTTAAGAAAGCGATCACCTTCAATTCAGATACTTTATATCTCAAATATTCTGCAAAAGATTCCGGTGGCGCCAGGATATTGCCTATTGATGTTAGCGAAGCAGCCATAGGTGAAACGGAGATATTCAGTATGGTCGATCGTATTGACCTGTTGAAAATACCATTGACATTGCCTGCAGATGCAGATATTCATTTTATCAATGATTTGATAGATCCGAATTATCTGAACGAATCGCCTGAAGAAGTAGTGGTATTTGGATTCCCGACCGGGCCTGGCAGCATTCCGCCATTTTATTCACAACAGCAACGCCTCGCAGGTCAGATCAATCAACAGGGCTTTGCTGATTATGATGCTTCTCTGAAAGTGAATTTTCCCGGTTCTTCTGACAGTGCAAGAGCTATCTTAAGTGGTACAGCCCGGTACTATTATTTTATTAAGCCGTATGCAGCACAAGGTTATTCCGGTGCGCCTGTTTTTGGTAAGTTCAGAACAAGGGATAATCAAACTGTTTATCGTTTTACGGGTGTTGTTTTTGCGGGGCAGCCATTGACGAGACAGACCTGGGCGATAAAGGGGTCTGTGGCATTACGATATTTACGAGGAGAATTATAGAACCTGTAATCAGGAGTTCGCTTCCCGCTGTCACCCCGGACCAGGTTTAGTAATCTTGCTACATAGCAAACTAAGATACGGGATCCCCTCGATGTTGAGGAGACCCGGATCTTATAGTCTTTAAACTTGTAAGTTCACTAAACCTGATCTGGGGTGACAGCGGGAAGAAACTTCAGACTACCGACTTCCAACTTTAGTAAATGCTTTCTGTTTTCCAAAAATATCAATTACCATCTTGATCTCTTTCTCAAAAATTGTCCGTTTCCTTGTTCCGAAATACAAAGTGTTTTCCAGTACATTGATTCCTTCCCAGGCAAGCTTTACTGTTCCGGAAGCGATCTCTTCACGGCACAGGAAATCAGGAACAACAGAGAAGCCTTCGCCGCTGCTGAGACAACGGACAATAGAACTGATATTAGGTACGATATAATTTGGTTTGAAATCGATATGCTTCCGGAAATTTGTTTGCCAGAAGCGTTTGAGATGCTCCATGTCTGCCGCAGTGCTGTACCAGATCTGTTGCTGTAAGAAATTTTCAGCTTCTTTCAGCTTATTATCTTTCAACAACTTTGTCAATGGTTTTATATCTGTTCGTGATCCGCATACCAGCACGATCCGTTCTTTTGAGAACGCTGTATACTCCAGGTTTTTCTGATCGCCTTTTTGCGGAGTAATAATCAGATCGAGCAAGCCCTTATCCAAATCGTGAAGCATTTGTGGGTATTCGCCAAACTTAATTATCACATTAAAGGGAAGAGTGGAGATATATTTTTCCAGTGTGAACTGGAACGTTTCGAAACACATGCCGATGCTGATGGTGGCCCGGTCTTCCTTGGAACTTTTATGGAACAATTGTTCTGCAGAACTCAGTTTACTGAGCGGCTCCAGGATGAAATTGTATAACACTTTACCCCTTTCTGTCGGCACCATTTTCTTCGGAGAACGGTCAAACAGTTTATAACCCGTGTAAGCTTCCAGCGAATCGAGGTGCAGGCTTACTCCGGGTTGGGAAATGTATAGTGCCTGAGCTGCATGCGTGAGGGTGCCGTGCTCATAAATTGCTTTAAAGGTCCGGAACCATTCAAGATTGAGTAACATATACTATCAGTTAAATGATACAAAGGTATGATTTAAGTTATTTTGACGATAATAGATTCTGAAGGAATTTTGCCCTGTCAAAAAAAATAAATGAGAATAAGGTTCAAATCAATTGTTGCCGTTTCATTCACGGTTATTGTGAGCATCCTGGCAAACGCCAGGGCAACAGCTCAATCTTTAAAATCAAAAAACATGAAAAAGAAAATATTATTTGTAGTGACCAGTCACGATAAAAAAGGAAGCACCGGGGAAGCAACAGGTTACTATCTCTCAGAAGTATCCCATCCCTGGGAAGTATTGAGAAATGCCGGTTATGAAATAGATTTTGTGAGTCCCAAAGGCGGTAAAGCACCTGTTGACGGTTTTGACCTGAACGATAAAGTGAATGCAGAATTCTGGAATGATAAAGTATATCATCATAAAGTGGAAAACACTAAAAAACCGGCCGAAGTAAATCCTGCCGATTATGCCGCTATTTATTATGCCGGCGGGCATGGTGCTATGTGGGATCTTCCCAATGATACCGCTATTGCAAATATCGCAGGCAGGATATATGAGAATGGGGGTGTAGTAAGCGCGGTTTGTCACGGTCCTGCAGGATTGGTAAACATCAAATTGAGTAATGGCAAATACCTGGTTGATGGCAAGAAAGTGAATGGGTTCAGCAATGAGGAAGAGGATGCAGTGAAATTATCCAGCGTAGTGCCCTTCCTGCTGGAAGATAAATTGAAGGAACGTGGAGGCATTTATGAAAAATCAGGACCCTGGCAGCAGCATGTAGTAACTGATCAGCGGTTGGTAACGGGACAAAATCCCCAATCTGCAAAAGCAGTAGGAGAGGCAGTATTGGCGGAACTTAAATAAAGATACAGTCATGAATACAATTACTAAATCCGTTACAATTGCTGATTGTGGCGGAGTACCTGCAACAAAAAAGAAAGGTTTGCCGGCCGCTTTATGGGCATTAACTATAAGCGCTTTCGGTATCGGCACCACAGAGTTTGTTATTGTGGGGTTGTTGCCGACAGTGGCAAAGGATCTGGCTATTTCGATCCCTTCGGCAGGCCTGCTGGTGAGTTTATATGCTATCGGTGTGGCTATAGGAGCGCCGGTACTTACTGCCCTGACCAGCCATATTCCCCGGAAAAAACTGATGATATCCCTGATGGGATTGTTTATCATCGGCAATGCACTTGCATCTATTGCTCCGGGATTTACAACACTGGTCATTGCAAGGATTGTTACGGGTTTCGCGCATGGGGTCTTCTTTTCAATAGGTGCTACTATTGCAGCGGCATTGGTGCCTGTTGAAAAAAGAGCTTCGGCTATTTCTATTATGTTCTCGGGACTGACAGTGGCCATTGTAACCGGTGTGCCATTGGGAACATTTATCGGGCAGCATTTTGGGTGGCGTGCTACTTTTATCGGTGTGGCATTGCTGGGTGTTATTGGTCTTGTGTCGACTTCGATCCTTGTGCCTGGTCATCTTAAAAATGGAAAAGCTGCTTCTTTGAAAGAACAATTAAAAGTGATCACCAATAAGCGCCTGCTGCTTGGTTATTTAATGACCGCACTGGGATATGGAGGCACGTTTGTTGCCTTCACCTATCTTTCACCGATTCTGCAGGAAATTACCGGCCTTTCAGAATCAGTTGTAAGCATTATCTTATTACTGTATGGAGTGGCAATTGCTATAGGTAATCTTGCAGGTGGAAAAGTGTCCAATAAAAACCCGCTAAAAGCATTGCTTTGGATATTTATGTTGCAGACCCTGGTGTTATTGCTTTTTACGTTCACTGTTCATAATACTGTGCTGGGCATTATTACTTTGTTTATTATGGGTGCGCTTTCTTTTGCGAATGTGCCGGGCCTGCAATTGTTTATTGTGCAAACTGCAGAGAAGCATTTGCCAGGAACAGAAGATGTGGCTTCGGCTTTTAATATTGCTGCATTCAATGTAGGTATTGCGATAGGCGCATCTGCTGGTGGGTTAATTGTTGCATCTCCGCTAGGCTTAGGGGCTACACCATGGGTAGGAGCGATATTTGTTTTGCTCGCGATCCTGGTGACTTTGCTTAGCACACGGATCAGCCGGAAGTGAGTATTTCATTGATTGTGTATTCCGGCCATCCGCCTGTTCTGGAAGCGACCAATGCACCAAGACCACTGGCAAATTTCAGTGCTTGTGCAGGGTCGCTTTCCTTTGAAACAGAAGAAAGAAAAGCAGCAAGGAAAGAATCTCCGCTGCCAATGGTATCAACCACTTTCACTTTAAAACCCGGATGGCTGTACCAATTGCCTTTGAAATTGATAATGGCGCCATCTCCTCCCATTGTTATAATAACAGAGGGAATATTAAATCTGTTCTGGATCAGTTCTATCCTCGCTTTAGTGTCTTTGAAATCGGCAAACCAACCGGTTATTAATTCCAGTTCAGCAATATTCATCTTTAACATATCTGCTTTCCCGAGCAGTTGCTCCACCAGCGAACGGGTGAAATAAGGTGTACGCAGGTTTATATCGAGCACTTTGTTCTTTGCTATTTCAAGCATCCGGAAAAGAGTATTGCGTGAAGTTGAATGCCGTGCGATCAGGCTTCCGTAAACGAAATAAGCAGCATTCTTTACAGCTTGCTCTGAAGCGCTATCTACAGCAATATGATCCCAGGCGGCCGGCGACACAATATCATAACTCATTTCTCCTTCCTCATTGGCTTTGGCATGAACTATTCCGGTAGGAGTATTATAATCCAATTGCACTAAACCGGCATTGATGCCTTTTTTTGTCAGGATATCCAGTAAGGCTTTTCCTCTTTCGTCCACGCCTACTCTTGTATACAAAAGAGGATTATCACCTAATTGGTGTAAATGATACGCCACATTCATCGGAGCGCCGCCGGGGACGGCTTTGTCCGGTAGTATGTCCCACAGGATTTCACCGAAGCAGACAATATTTGAACTATTGGCCGGAAGATGACTCATCTGACAGTCATTTTGAATGAATGACCACAAAGTAAATGGAATCTGCGGAGACGCTCATTAATAAAACTTTGGTGGCGGATTCAATGTAAGGTTCTGTTGTTGATGCCAATAAGGATAAATGGTAGGCACTTCACTTATCTTGTCCAGTTTTTTCAATTGATCAATGGTAAGATTCCAGCCGATGGCTCCAAGGTTTTGCTTTAATTGTTCTTTGTTGCGCGCTCCAATGATAATGCTTGACACAGTAGGCCTTTGCAGTAACCAGTTGATAGCAACCTGCGCCACTGTTTTGCCTGTCTCGTCTGCTATTTCATACAGGGCATCTACTGTATTGTAAAACACATCTTCTTTCACTACCATATCAGGCACAGGGCTTCCGCCTTTGGCTACGCGGCTTTCTTTTGGCAATGGTTGATTGCGGCGGTATTTTCCTCCAAGCCTGCCGGCGGATAATGGTGACCACACGATAGCACCTACTTTCTGATCAATGCCCAGTGGCATCAGTTCCCATTCATATTCCCGGTTGGCCAATGAATAATATACCTGGTGCGCCACATACCGGTTCCATCCATATTTGTCAGAAACAGCCAGTGATTTCATCAGGTGCCATCCGGAAAAATTGGAAGCGGCGATATAACGGACCTTGCCGCTTTGCACCAGGTCGTCCAGCGTGCGCAATGTTTCTTCTACCGGTGTATTGCCATCAAAGCCATGCATGTGGTAGATATCAATATAATCTGTATTCAACCGTTTAAGGCTTCCTTCAATTTGTCTTAATAAATGAAAACGTGATGATCCCTGGTTGTTAGGTGGCTGACCGAATGTAAAAGTTGCCTTAGTGGAAAGAATGAGCTTATCGCGTTGTTTTCCTTCAATAGCTTTGCCAAGCACTTCTTCTGCCAGGCCGTCTGAATAGATGTCGGCGGTGTCGAAGAAGTTTACACCCGCATCAAGGCAAATATCAATAAGCTTTTTGGCTTCTTCCGCCTGTGTGCTTCCCCAGGCTTTAAAAAAATCATTACCTCCGCCAAAAGTGGCCGTTCCGAAACTCAGTACAGGTACTTGCAACCCTGAACCGCCTAATTGTCTGTATTCCATTTTTATTTTTTATTTCCATGTTTTCCGTAATCCTTCATCTTTTCCCATCCAGGGGTCGGCGCCAGGAAAAGCTACTGCTGCAATGTTTTGATCCGTAACCGGCCGCTCACCTTTTTCACCACGCTTCAAATCAGGGTTAAGCCCATTGGGATATGCACCAAGAACGGTAAAATCATCGCTATGGCTAATGCATTTATGACCAACACCGGCAGGGATAACGATAATATCGCCAGCCTGCACTTCCACCTTTTGTCCTTTTTCTCCACCCAGGTGGAGTAAGGCATTGCCCTGGAAAACACCAAGTACTTCATGTGTATTGCTATGATAATGATGGAAAGGATACACGCCCCATCTCCAGGTATTCGTCCAATTATTGCCGGCAAATTTTTGTTCCAGCCAGTCAGCGGCTTTTTCTCCTGTTTGATTAAAAGCTTTCTGGTAAACAAGCAGGGGATACTTGCTGTTAGGGATCATGCCATCATCTTTAAAGTAAAATTCTTTGGCCGGTGGCTGGGGAGAGGCCATTCTGTCGGTTTTAATAAATAAACCTGCAATCATTATGCCCGAAGCTTCTACAAATTGTTGGCGTGTCATAATAATGGCTTATAATTTTTCAAATACCGGGTCTAATGCCAAAATCCGTCAAAAAGACTGCCAGTTTGATGAGTAATGCCCTTGCTTCGTAAGAAAAGGTGGTGAAAGGGAGTAAATTAAAATAGCACAATTGTCCGGGAAAAATAAATGGAAAAAAAATTTGGAGAATAAACTAATCATCGTAATATTGCGATACAAATGGGACTTACTAAATCAGAAATATTCACGGACAAGCAGAATAAACTGGCTGGAATGCTGAAAGCTCTTGCCCACCCTGCACGGATTGCCATTATTCAGCACCTGGTTAGATCGCAGGCATGTATTTGCGGCGACCTGGTAGATGAACTTGGCCTGGCGCAGGCTACTATCAGCCAGCATTTGAAAGAGCTGAAAAATGCCGGTCTTATCCAGGGCACAATAGAAGGTACCAGCGTATGTTATTGCATTGATCCAAAAGTGTGGAAGTTGTATAAATCGGCGTTTGAGGGATTCTTCTCCGTTGAAATTGTGAACAGCCAGTGCTGTTGATTTTTTTTGAAACCATTTATCGTAATATTGCATTATAACAATTAAACTTTAAATTATGGAAACGCAGGAACAAATCAAAGACATGGTAAAGCAGAAATACAGTGAGATCGCTTTGCAGGACAAGGCAGAGAATGCCTCATCCTGTTGTGGCGCTGGCGGCTGCTCTACAGAAGTGTATAATATCATGACGGACGACTACACCGATATGAAAGGGTACAATGCCGATGCCGATCTCGGACTTGGTTGCGGACTTCCCACACAATTTGCCCAAATAAAGAAAGGCGATGTAGTGATCGATCTTGGTTCCGGCGCAGGCAATGACGCTTTTATTGCGCGGGCAGAAACAGGCGAGACCGGAAAAGTGATCGGTATTGATTTCACTCCTGCCATGATTGAGAAAGCCCGTGCCAACGCAGAAAAGCTGGGATATCATAATGTTGAATTCAGAGAGGGTGATATCGAAAAAATACCCGTTACTGCCAACACCGCCGATGTGATCGTCAGCAATTGTGTGCTTAATCTTGTGCCTAACAAAGATGGTGTTATAAAAGAGATCTTCCGTGTATTGAAACCCGGCGCTCATTTCAGTATCTCCGATATCGTGTTGGAAGGCGCTTTACCCGCTAATATCCAGCAGGCAGCTGAAATGTATGCAGGTTGCGTTTCCGGTGCTATTCAGAAAGAAACTTATCTTGAATTGATCAGGCAGAATGGATTTGAGAATATAACGGTGCAAAAGGAAAAGAAGATCATTGTTCCGGATGATATCTTATTGAATTATCTGAGTTCAGAAGAGCTGAAAGAATTCAAGAACAGTAATACCGGCATTTTTAGTGTTACGGTGTATGCACAAAAACCGTTGGAAAAACCGGCTTGTTGCGGAACGGATTGTTGTAATTGAAGCAGGGGATAGACATAATAATCGGAATGCTATAAAAATAAAGAACCGATGAGTTCAAACAATTGCAGCCCGGCTGCAGAAAGAAAACGCCTGGGCTTTTTGGATAGGTATCTTACATTGTGGATTTTTCTTGCAATGGCAGCAGGTGTAATTATTGGATACTTTATACCTTCTTCTTCAAAACTGATCAATTCTTTTTCTTCAGGAACTACTAATATTCCACTTGCTATTGGCCTGATTCTTATGATGTACCCGCCTCTCGCAAAAGTGCGTTATGAAAAGATGGGTGAAGTGTTTAAGAATACTAAAATACTCGGGGTATCACTATTATTGAATTGGGTGATTGGACCCGTCTTAATGTTCCTTTTAGCTATTCTTTTTCTTAACGGTTATCCGGAATATATGACCGGGTTGATACTGATCGGGCTGGCGCGTTGCATTGCGATGGTAATTGTATGGAATGAGCTGGCTGAAGGGAACAGGGAATATGCTGCGGGGCTTGTTGCATTGAACAGTATTTTCCAGGTAGTATTCTTTAGTGTTTATGCCTATATATTTATTACAGTCTTGCCTCCGTTGTTCGGACTAAAGGGGTCGGCAATCAATATAACAATCACCCAGATTGCGGAAAGTGTGGCCATCTATTTGGGAATTCCTTTTGCAGCAGGAGTTATTAGCCGCTTTGCTTTATTGAAATGGAAAGGCGAACAATGGTATCAAACAAGGTTTGTTCCATTTATTTCTCCTGTCACCTTAATAGCTCTTTTATTTACCATTATCATAATGTTCAGCTTGAAAGGTAAATTGATCGTTCAAATACCGTTGGACGTGTTACGTATTGCGATTCCCTTGATGATCTATTTTGTCATTATGTTCCTGGTGAGCTTTTTCCTGGGCAAAGCGCTTGGTGCCGATTATTCCAAAAATGCTTCGATAGCTTTTACCGCTGCAGGAAATAATTTTGAACTGGCCATTGCAGTTGCAATAGGTGTTTTCGGGATCAACAGCGGACAGGCATTTGCAGGAGTGATCGGACCATTAGTGGAGGTGCCTGCCCTTATTGGATTAGTTAATGTGGCATTTTGGTTAAGAAAGAGATACTATTTACCTAAAGAAATTACAATACAAACCAACAAATGAGTTCTATATTATGAAAATTGCGTTATTCAGTGACATTCATGCAAACCTTCCCGCTCTTGAAGCATTTTTCAAAAGTGTGGAAGCACAAAAGCCGGACG